>NZ_QTPY01000020.1:0-138381 GCF_003857765.1 Burkholderia sp. Bp9016 | reverse complement strand
CTCTACGCCGATGATAGTGCGGATTCCCGTGTGAAAGTAGGTAATCGTCAGGCTCCCTAAGCCAGAAACCCCCGCCCGACAAGGCGGGGGTTTTTGCATTGGCGCGACGGAAATGCAGGCGGGCGGTGGCAGATTGCTTTGGCTGATCGATCGCATGCCGGTGCGAGCCAGCCGCGACGCCGACTCACCTCCAACCCGATCCTGCACTGCGGCTCACCCGATCTGCGATGCAGGTCCGGTGGCGATACGCCACATGTTTCCTGGCGGGTAACGGCCAGGCGGTCCCCCGCTGTATATCGATCTCCTGCATCACGACCGCGCGGGGCCCCCCCGATTCCACCGGAACTGAGCCACTGCACGGCCATGACGATGCGCTTCTCACTGCTCGAAGCGAGAAACTAAAACCGACTGTTCTTCGGTTATCTTTTGCCATTCTTGCCCACATTGGCGCGATCTCCAGTTAAATGGCAAGCTTGAGGGCTGATGCCGATTGCATTTCTCTTCCCCCGTCTCTCTTCGCCGTGGGCGAATTCCTTCAGGCAATGCCAATGAAAAAGCTCATACCGCTTCTGCTCAGTTTCTCTCTGCTTGGATGCGCCGCACAGCATGAAGCTGCCTGCGTCCGTGCGCCGTTTCATGCGAAATTCCAGGATGCAGATGGCGATGTCGGCCCGTTCGCCAATATGAAGTTTTCGCTGATCCGAGTGTCCGACGGGTGTCGTGGTTTATCACGGAACAACTGACGAGCAGGGCCGTGCAGAGTGGAGCAATGCATGCCGCGGCGAGCAATACACGCTTCGTCAGGACGGCCTGATTGACGAGTAATTTCGTCGATTGTCCGTGATGTTGGTGACAAAAGCCCCCATCTTCATCCGGGTCGTGCGCATGGCTTCTACTCGAACGGGATAAAATCTATGCGCATAAAGTCGTTCCAGGATTATGTGCCTGCAAAGCGGAGTTCGGGCGCTTCAGGGTAATATCGCCACTCGTCCCGGCCACCACCTGTGCGGTGGCCGGTGTGTCCCGCCTTCCGTAACTGCATCGTTCATGACTTCCAGTTCTACCCAGAGTGGTCGGACGACCGACTTCTTGCCGTATCTCGTCGCCGCGACCTTCTTCATGGAGTACCTCGACACGACCGTGATCGCGACCGCTCTACCGCAAATGGCGCGCTCTTTCGGCGTCGGGCCGAATGCGCTGAGCCTCGGGATGACGGCCTACATGCTGGCGCTCGCGGTGTTCATTCCGATCAGTGGCTGGATCGCGGACCGATACGGGTCGCGCACCGTATTCGGCAGTGCGATCGTCGTGTTTACCGGCGCATCGATACTGTGCGGGCTGTCCAACGGCGTCGGGACGTTTACTGCCGCCCGGTTGTTGCAGGGTGTCGGCGGGGCGATGATGGTGCCGGTCGGACGGATGATCGTCGTGCGCAGCACCGAGAAGGCGCGGTTGATGCGCGCGATCGCGACGATCACGTGGCCGGGCATCGTTGCGCCGGTCGTCGGGCCGCCGATCGGCGGCTTCATCACGACGTATGCATCGTGGCGCTGGATCTTCCTGCTGAACGTGCCGCTCGGTTTCGCCGCGCTCGTCTGTACCTGGCTGATCGTCCGGAATACGCGCGCCGAGGAACAGCGTCCGCTCGACTGGATCGGCTTCGTGCTGGCGGGCGGGGCGCTGACATGTCTGCTGCTCGGTACCGAAATGGCGGGCCAGCAGGACGCGCAGTTCGCGCGCGCAGCGATGCTCATCGGCGCCAGCGTGCTGTTTGGTATCGCCGCGTGGTTGCATGCGCAGCGTTGTGCGCATCCGCTGCTCGATTTCACGACGCTGAAGGTGCCGACATTCTCGGTGACGGTGCTCACCGGCTCGATCACGCGAGTCGCGGTCAATGCGGTGCCGTACCTGCTGCCGCTGTTGTTCCAGATCGGTTTCGGGCTGTCGCCGTTCCAGTCCGGTCTGCTGCTGCTAGCGAGTGCGCTCGGCAATCTGGGCATGAAGGCGGGCACGTCGTGGATACTCGATCGTTTCGGTTTCCGGCGTGTTGCGCTCATCGACGTGACGATCGTCGGTTTTTGCACGATCGCATGCGGTTGGCTGACCGCGTCGACGCCGCTGGCAATCACGTTGCTGGTCGTATTCGTCTACGGGCTCACGCGTTCGATGCAGTTCACGACGCTTGCGACGCTCGCCTATGCCGACATTCCATCTCACCAGACCAGTGCTGCGAGCACGCTGTGGAGTGCAGCTCAGCAGATGACGATCGGGATGGGGATTGCGTTCGGCGCGCTGGCGCTGCGGCTCGCGGCACTGGTGCGTGGCGATGCGGCCGGCATTCACTATGTGCTCGACGACTTCCGTTGGGCGTTCGTCGCTGCAGGCGTACTCGCGTTGCTGACGTTGCCGGGCTATGCGCGGCTTGCGGCCGATGCGGGTGACAGGCTGCGGGCGAGTGCGGCACGAGGGTAGCTCGAGCAGTCGATCGCGTGCGCAGGGCGACAGGGTGCGTACTGTCGCCCTCCGTCACTCACCCACGCTTCGATTCGTCGCCAGTGCGATTGGCCGGTGCACATCAACTTCCTCGCACGTATTCCTCGCCTGAAGCGTAATCGTGGCACCCGCGATATCCGGCCGCTGTGACGCGTGTGCTGTATCGCCGGGCCCGATGCACCGCGCGATAAAGCAGCATTCGCACTGGATGATGCGAGGCACGTCATGGACCGCGATGCCGACTATATGGCCGGGCTGCCGCGATGTGCCCGTCCCACCAGCGAGAGCATGACGTCACGCGAGACGAGGCAATATCGCATTCGATGCCGCGGGAGCGTCAGGGACAGTAATGCGGATTGCATGACGGCGCTCGAGCGCAGCGGCCTGCGCGCCGTACGAGTATCGACACGATGGGGTGCGCGACAGCATGGTTCTCATGTCGGTATCGTTACTGCGCGTCATGAAAGATGATGCCGACCGTATGGCGGTGCCCGGTCCGGATGCGGCTCACGCCGTGACGCAGATTGACGCGATAGACGCCGCGCGTCCCTTGCACCGGCCTGCCATGCACCGCGAAGATCACCGCGTCGCCCTGCATCAGCGGCACTACTTCCGCACGCGACTGCATGCGGGGCCGCTGTTCCGTCAGTACGAACTCCCCACCAGTGAAATCCCGGCCCGGCGCCGACAGCAGGATCGCGACCTGCAGCGGAAAGACATGCTCGCCATACAGGTCCTGATGGAGGCAGTTGTAGTCGTCCGGGCCGTATTGCAGGATCAGTGGCGTCGGCCGCGTCTGGCCAGCCGCATGGCAGCGCGCGAGAAATGCCGCGTGCTCGGCCGGATAGCGGACGTCGATTCCGAGCGCCCGGTTCCACCGATTCGCGATCGGGGCGAGATGCGGATAGAGCGTTGTCCGCAGCGCATCGACGATCGTGGGCAGCGGATAGGCGAAATATCGGTACTCGCCGCGGCCGAAACCGTGCCGCGCCATGACGACGCGTGAACGGTACAGCGCATCGCGCGGGTAGAGTGCCGCCAGCGCCGCGCATTCCTCCAGCGAGAGCAGACCCGGTACGCGCGCGCATCCGTAGCGATCGAGTTCGGTATCGACGGTGGTCCAGTCGAGGGCGCTCACGTGCTGCGCCATGTCGACGGATTCGACGGCGGGTTGCAGATCGGCAATGTTCACGGGCGTACCTTGTTCGTCAGCGATGTGGTGTCGTGCAGGCATGCCATCGGCATCGAAGTACCCGGTATCGAGTGTGCTGCGATGCACAGCCGGTCGTTGTGGAACGGGCGGCGACGCGATGCCGGCAAGCGCGGCGCATGCCTGCGTCCACGGTGAAAGTCGATGAACCCAGTCTAATGTCGTCTGTGCGATGACGCGCTCCAGATCTTGCGCTTCAATCCGGAAAGAAGGGAGGGGTGCGGCGCGAGCAGCCGGTATGGCGGCTCGGAGTCTAGGCGAGGTTGACGCGGCGATGAGCCGGATGGACTTCGCTCCGTGTGAGCGAAACGAAAAGGCTACGACGCGAAGCACCGAAGCACCGAAGAACCGACTTCGAATCTTCCTCGGCGAGCGACCGGTCCCCCGGCCGCTCGCCGCTTCTCCGCTCAGGCGACCGAGCGGAACAACCAGTAAAGACCGGCCGCCAGCACAATCGATGCCGGCAACGTCAGTACCCATGCGAGCACGAGGCTGCGCACCGTGCTCCACTGCAGCCCGGAGCCGTTCGCCGCCATCGTGCCCGCGACACCCGATGACAGCACGTGCGTCGTCGAGACGGGCAACCCGTACGCGTCGGCCGCGCCGATCGTCAGCATTGCGACGAGCTCGGCCGATGCGCCCTGTCCGTACGTCAGATGCTGCTTGCCGATTTTTTCGCCGACGGTCACGACGATCCGCTTCCACCCGACCATCGTGCCGAGACCCAGTGCGATCGCGACCGCAACCTTCACCCAGGTCGGAATGAACTTGGTCGCGTGGTCGAGCTGCTTGCGGTAGTTGTCGATCGCGAGCTTGTCGTCGGCGGAAAATGCCGGTTGCCCCGACTTCTCGATCAGACGAATCGCTTCGGACACCAGATACATCGTGTTGCGCACGTTGTCGACGTCGCCCTGCGGCACGGCCGCCATCGAGCCCGACGAACCGACCGCGGTCGCCAGCGACGTGGACAGTTGCTGCACGCCCGGCAGCACGGCCGGCGTCATCTCGCGGCGCTGCACGAAGTGTTCGACGTCGGCGCGAGGATTCGCGGACGGTGCGACGCCGTTCGAGTATTTCGCGAACGTCGCGGCGGCCTGGTTCGCGACGGCGACGAACGTCTGCGATTCGGCCGGCGTGACGGCCTTGTTCAGTGCGTACGCGGTCGGCACCGTGCCGATCAGGATCAGCATGATGAGGCCCATGCCTTTCTGCCCGTCGTTCGACCCGTGCGCGAACGACACGCCGGTGCAGGTGAGGATCAGCAGGCAGCGAATCCAGAACGGCGGCGGCTGGTCCTTCGGCGGCTCCTTGTACAGATCCGGAACCCGAATGACGGCCTTCAGCACGAGCAACAGCAGCGACGCGCACAGGAAGCCGACGATCGGCGAGAACAGCAACGACTTGCCGACGCCGAGCGCCTGACCCCAGTCGACACCGCTCGTGCCGGACGGACCGTGCATCAGCTGGTTCATCAGCCCGACGCCGATGATCGAGCCGATCAGCGTATGCGAGCTCGACGACGGCAACCCGAAGTACCAGGTCGCGAGGTTCCACACGATTGCGGCGATCAGCAGTGCAAACACCATCGCGAAGCCCGAGCCGCTGCCGACCTGCAGGATCAGCTCGACCGGCAGCAACTGCAGGATGCCGAACGCGACGGCGCCGCTCGAAACCATCACGCCGAGGAAGTTCCACAGGCCGGACCAGATCACCGCGACGTTCGGCGTCAGCGAGTGGGTGTAGATCACGGTCGCGACGGCATTCGCCGTGTCGTGGAAGCCGTTGACGAACTCGAAGCCGAGCGCGATCAGCAGCGCGGCGCCGAGCATCAGATACGGGAACAACGATCCTTCGCGGACGGGCGACAGATCGGCAATCAGGTGGGTGGCGATATAGACGGCACCGATCGCGAGCACCAGCAGGAAGACGGCATAGCCGACCTGCCGGGTGCGTTCGGTGGAGCCGGGAGTATTGGCGGCGGACGAAGCAGGTTGATTCATGACGGCATCTCGTAAGGGAACCGCGTCCGATCCTAGCTTCGGCCACTCGTCAGTTTGATGACAGTCGGGAGGACGAATCGTTGTCTTACAGGTATGTAAGAAATGCGCGCATCGCCATTCATCACGTTGCCGCGTCGCGCCGGCCCGCATCGTCATCGGTATGGTCGGCAACGAACTTGCGTGTCGGTATCGCGCCCGTCGTCGTCGATGGTCAACGTCCAACCGTCCGGCGACCTGACGAATACCGTGCACGATAGCGGTGCGACGTCGATGCGCATCGCGGCCTGCGGTTCCATCCGCAACGCACACGCGATGGCTGTACGAACGATCGCCGCATGCGTGATCGCAACGACGTCGAGATCGCGCGGCAGACCGTCGAGCCAGGCGCGGACGCGCCATGCGACGTCTTCGAACGACTCACCGCCGTGCGGCGACGCAAGCGGCTCGCCGAGCCATGTGCCGAGTTCGTCCGGCAGGTCGCGCGCGAGATCGTGCAGTCGCTTGCCGCGCCAGCGGCCGTAGTCGACATCGCGAAGCGCATCGTCGAGTCGCGCGCGTAGCCCGAGCGCATCGGCGGTCTGTCGCGCGCAAAGCGCGGGACTGCTCAGCGCGACCGCGCGAGGGACGCCGGCGAACCGCTCGCGTACCGCGGCGGCGTCGGCCAGCCCGCGCGCGTCGAGCGGATCGTCGTCGGGAAACGTGCCGGTGCGCATCGCACGGGTCGATGCATGCGCGATCAGGCGCAGCAAGACAGGCTGGATCATGTCGGTAGTCGATTGTTCGAGGCGGCAGTGCGCGGCAGTGCCGATCATGCACCGGCCTTCAATACGCGAACGTTCGCGCGTACAATTCGCCCGATACGAAACGTGGAAGCCGGTGCAATTCCGGTGCGGTCGCGCCACTGTAACCGGGGATATTCGATCCCGGAAGCCAGACCTGCGTTCGTATTCCATCCAACATTTGCCGGGGCGCGATTCCCCTGAGGTGCATCCATGAGCGAAGCAATGCTGAAGCCGGCTGTCGTGCCGGCGCCCATCCCCGTCCGCGAACTGTTGCCGTGGGCCATCTTCGTCGGTCTGATCCTGCTGCTCGCGCTGTATTTCGTCGGCGCGGAACAGGGCGCGACGTCGATCGTGCCGGGCATGTACGTGCACGAGTTCGTGCACGACGGTCGCCACCTGCTTGGCTTTCCCTGCCACTGACGCGGAGTAGAAGATGGTCGGAAAGCTGCTCATGCGCGGGATGCTCGCAGGCATCGCCGCGGGTCTCCTCACGTTCGGTTTCGCGAAAATCGTCGGCGAACCGCAAGTCGATCAGGCAATCTCCTTCGAGGAAAAGTCCGATGCCGCCAAGGGCGAAGCGCCGGAGCCTGAACTGGTCAGCCGTCACACGCAGGCAGGCCTCGGCCTGCTGACGGGCGTCGTGACCTACGGCGCGGCGTTCGGCGGGCTGTTCTCGCTGGTCTTCGCGTTCGCATACGGACGAGGCAACCGCCTCCCGGCACGTCCGCTCGCCGCGTGGCTCGCGCTCGCGGCATTCGTCGCGCTCGTGATCGTGCCCAACATCAAGTACCCGGCCAATCCGCCATCGGTCGGCGACCCCGACACGATCGGCTATCGCACGGGCCTGTTCTTCCTGATGATCGCGATCTCGATCGCGACGATGGTGTTCTCGGTCAGCGTGCGTCGTCATCTGCTGGCGAAGCTCGGCCAGTGGAACGCGTCGATCGTGGCGGGCCTCGTGTTCATCGCGATCATCGCGGCCGTGCAGAACGGGCTGCCGTCGGTCAGCGAGTTACCGGCCGATTTTCCGGCAGCCGTGCTTTGGAAGTTCCGCGTGGCGGCGATCGGCATGCAGGTGATCATGTGGACGACGATCGGCCTGCTGTTCGGTGCGTGGGTCGAACGTGGCGAACGCATCGGCATGCGCGCCGCCTGACGCGCATTGCAACAGGGCGCGCCTAGCGCAGCATGCGCGGCGCGCTCCACGTCGATTCGCGCGCGAGCGCGACGAACGCGGCCAGATAGTCGATCGACGCGTCCGCTTCGCGGATGCCGAGGAAGATCTGCTTCGCGATTCCCTTCTTGCCCAGCTTGACCGGCACGACCGGCATCCGGTCCGCATATTCGTCGGCAAGCCATCTCGGCAGCGCGGCCACACCGCGCCCGCTCGCTATCATCTGCAGCATGATGTCGGTCGTCTCGATCGACTTGTGGCGCCGCGGCACGATGCCGGCCGGTGTCAGGAACTGGTTGTAGATGTCGAGCCGGTCCGTTTCGACCGGGTACGTGATCAGGATTTCGTCGCCGAGCTGCTCGGGCGTCACGTAGTCGGCATTGGCGAACCGGTGTGCGTCGGCGACCACCAGCACCTGCTCGTAATCGAACACGGGATCGAAGCGCAGCCCCGGCTTGTTCAACGGATCGGGCGTCACCAGCACGTCGATGTCATAGCCGAACAGCGCGCCGATGCCGCCGAACTGGAAGCGTTGCTTCACGTCGACGTCGACGTCCGGCCAGCGCGTCAGGTACGGCGACACGACCTTCAGCAGCCACTGATAGCACGGGTGGCATTCCATCCCGATGCGCAGCGTGCCGCGCTCGCCCTTCGCGTATTGCTTCATCCGCTCCTCGGCGAGCTCGAACTGCGGCAGCAGCCGGTTCGCCAGCTTCAGCAGATATTGCCCGCCCTGCGTGAGCCGCAGCCCGCGTCCTTCCCGATCCCAGATCGGCGTGCCGAGCTGCTGCTCGACCTTCCTGACGGTATGGCTGAGTGCCGATTGCGTGAGATGCAGCGCATTGGCCGCGGCCGTCAGCGAGCCCTGGCGCTCGACCTCACGGATCACGACGAGATGGAATCGTTCCAGCATGGATATCGCTCACTCAACTGATACATGAATGGATTTAATGGATGAATGAAATAATGCCATTTTATTTCATGGTTTGAAATCCCTATCATGGCTGCCGGATCCTCAATTTTTCTCTGTACGGCAACGTCATGGTTACGACACACAACCTCGGTTTTCCGCGCATCGGCGCAAAGCGCGAACTCAAGTTCGGTCTCGAACGCTACTGGAAGGGCGAATCGTCGCGCGACGAGCTGAAGTCGCTCGGTGCCGAGCTGCGCCACCGTCACTGGAACGACCAGCGCGATCTGGATCTGGCTCCGATCGGCGACTTCGCGTTCTACGACCAGGTGCTCGACATGAGCTTCACGCTCGGCAACCTGCCCAAACGCGTGCAGGGCTTCCAGGGCGACGCGCTCGACAACTATTTCCGCGTGGCGCGCGGCCGCTCGGCGCAATCGGCGGAAGAACATGCGGCGTGCTGCGGCGGCGTTTCGGCCGGCGAAATGACGAAGTGGTTCGACACGAACTATCACTACATCGTCCCGGAATTCCACGCGGACACGAATTTCTCGCTCGATCCGTCGCGCTTGCTCCAGCAACTGGCCGAAGCGCAGGCGCTGGGCGTCGCCGCGAAGCCGGTGATCCTTGGGCCCGTCACGTACCTGTGGCTCGGCAAGTCGAAGGACGATTCGGATCGTCTTGCACTGCTGCCGAAGCTGCTGCCGGTGTACGGCGCGCTGCTCGACACGCTGACCGCGCAGGGCGTCGAATGGGTGCAGATCGACGAACCGATCCTCGTCACCGAACTCGACGCCGAATGGCGCCAGGCATTCCGCACTGCTTACGCGGCGCTGGAAACGCGTCGCATCAAGCTGTTGCTCGCGACGTACTTCGGCCAGCTGCAGGACAACCTGACGCTCGCGGCGTCGTTGCCGGTCGACGGTTTGCACATCGACGCGATCAATGCCCGCGACGAAATCGACGCGCTGGTGCGTGAACTGCCGGCCGAGCGCGTGCTGTCGGTGGGCGCGATCAACGGCCGCAACATCTGGAAGACGGACCTGGGCGCAGCGCTCGACTGGCTCGAGCCGCTCGCCAAGCAACTGGGCGAGCGCCTGTGGCTCGCGCCGTCGTGCTCGCTGCTGCACGTGCCGGTCGATCTCGCGAGCGAAGAAAAGCTCGACGCGGAAATCCGCTCGTGGCTCGCGTTCGCGCTGCAGAAGCTCGACGAACTGAAGGTGCTTGCGACCGCGCTGAACGAAGGCCGCGACAAGGTGGCCGACACGCTTGCCGCGAATGCCGCCGCGATCGACTCGCGCCGCCGCTCGCCGCGCGTGAACAACCCGACGGTGAAGGCCGCGATCGCACGCATCGACGCGCAGCTCGGCAACCGCGTGAGCCCGTACACGGAGCGTGCGGCGAAGCAGTCGGCACGACTGAACCTGCCGGCTTTCCCGACGACGACGATCGGTTCGTTCCCGCAGACCGGCGAAATCCGCCAGGCGCGCAGCCAGTTCAAGGCGGGCGCGCTGGATGAAGCCGGCTATCGCAAGGCGATGCAGGCCGAGATCGTGCGCAGCGTCCGCGAACAGGAATCGCTCGAACTCGATGTGCTCGTGCATGGCGAAGCGGAACGCAACGACATGGTCGAGTACTTCGGCGAACAGCTCGACGGCTACGCATTCAGCCAGTTCGGCTGGGTGCAGTCGTACGGTTCGCGCTGCGTGAAGCCGCCGATCCTGTTCGGCGACATCAGCCGCCCGAAGGCGATGACGGTCGAATGGATCACGTACGCGCAGTCGCTGACGAGCAAGCCGATGAAGGGCATGCTGACCGGCCCGGTGACGATCCTGAACTGGTCGTTCGTCCGCGACGACCAGCCGCGCTCGGTGTCGTGCTACCAGCTCGCGCTCGCGATCCGCGAGGAAGTGCTCGATCTCGAGAAGGCCGGCGTGCGCGTGATCCAGATCGACGAGGCCGCACTGCGCGAAGGGTTGCCGCTGCGCCGCGCGCAATGGGGCGAGTACCTGAAGTGGGCGGTCGAGTCGTTCCGCATCACCGCGAATGGCGTGCAGGACGACACGCAGATCCACACGCACATGTGCTATTCGGAGTTCAACGACATCATCGCGTCGATCGCCGACATGGATGCGGATGTGATCACGATCGAGACGTCGCGCTCGGATATGGAACTGCTCGACGCGTTCGACAATTTCAAGTATCCGAACGAAATCGGGCCGGGCGTGTACGACATCCACTCGCCGAACATCCCGACACAGGATCACATCGTCGGCCTGATGAAGAAGGCGGCCGAGCGTATTCCGGCGGAGCGCCTGTGGGTGAACCCGGATTGCGGGCTGAAGACGCGTCAGTGGGCGGAAGTGATTCCGGCACTGACCAACATGGTCGCGGCCGCGAAGACGCTGCGCAACCAGGTGCAATGACGCAGGTGCAATAACGCGCGGACGCTGCACGCCTGCTGTCTCGATCGTCGATCGGCGGCGGGCGTTGCGCCGGTTCGGACCGTCCCGGGCAGGCCCCGGGACGTGTCGTTTCGAATGTTTGATTTTCGAGGGCCATTCCCGCCATGTGCGAACGCAATCGCTATCCGCTCGACCCGACCGATCCGGAACTGTTCGATGCCATTCTGCTGGAAAACCGCCACCAGGAAGCCCATGTCGAGCTGATCGCGTCGGAAAACTACACGAGCCCGGCCGTGATGGCCGCTCAGGGTTCGCAGCTCACGAACAAGTACGCGGAAGGTTATCCGGGCAAGCGCTACTACGGCGGCTGCGAATACGTCGACGTCGTCGAGCAACTGGCGATCGACCGCGTGCGCGCGCAAGCGGCCGAGCTGACGCGCCGTTTCCCCGTGTATTCGTGACAGCGTGCTGAGGAGGCGACGGTGAGCAACGTGGCGAACGATGCGGTTGAACGGCTGTTGGGCGCGATCGAGGAAGACAGCGACGATTGCTGGGCAATGTACGAGGAGATCGGTCGTGTGGTCGACGGCCGGCTCGACGCGACGGCCGCGCTGTTTCGAATCAACGACAACAACCGCGCGGTGGCCGATCCGTGGCATCCGGACTTCTTCCTCGCGGAAGGCCACGTGCGCGACCAGGGCGTCGAGCTCGATGTGACCGGCCAGCCGACGCCGGACTGGAACCTCTATGCGGGCTTACGTACCTGGATGCCGGTTACGACAGCGGCAGCGACGCCTACCTGACGGACGGTACGGACCCGAAACACCTGTTCAAGCTGTCGACCAAGTACACGTTCTCGCGGGGCGTGTTGCGCGGTGTGTCGATCGGCGGCGGTCTGCTCGCGCAGACGAGCATCACGCGCGGCGTCGAGCAGGGCGAATATGCGATCTTCAATGCGCAGATCGGCTATCGCTTCAACAAGCATCTCGAAGCGTCGCTGCAGTTGAACAACATGTTCAACCGCGATTACTACATCCGTCCGCCGAGCCGGTTCTACAGCGTGTTTGGCGACAAGCGCAACGTGATGCTCACGCTGCGTTCGGACTTCTGACGGCGGCAATGAAAAAAGGGCGGCACGATGTGCCGCCGTTCGCGGGAGACGACCGGGCGGGCGCGTGACGAAGCCGGCCCGGTGCTTCGAGACTACGCCGTGCGCGTGCCGCGCGGCAGTGGCGCGTTCGTCTTGTCCGGAGCACCGGCATCGTCGATGCTGACGCGGCGCGAGATCAGCCAGACGCACACCGACGACAGCACGGCGGCGCTCATGTACTGGACCGCGAGCGGCCACCATTGCGGCGCGGCGTTCTGCGCGATCAGCGTCGCCACGAGCGGCGTGAGGCCGCCGGCGAGGGCGCCGCATACCTGGTACGCGATCGAGATCGCCGTGTAGCGGATGCGCGCGATGAAGATGCCGCTGACGAAGCCGGCAACCACCGAGTAGTAGCCCGATTCCGCGAGCGTCGCGAGACCGACGCCGACCGTGATCGACAGCGGCGTGCCCATATGCACGAGCGGCAGCATCACGAACGGGACGATCGCGGCCCACGCGCCGGTGATCAGCAGCACGCGCGTCGTGCCGAAGCGTTGCGCCAGGAACGCGGCCGCGAGCTGCACGACGAACTGCAGCACGGCGACGATGGTCATGCAATGCAGCACCATCGACCGGTCGAGCGACAGGAACTGCGTCGCGTAGCTGATCATGAAGATGTTGCTGAAATACACGCCGGCGATGCCGTACACGTTCGCGCCGATCGCGAGCAACAGCAGCGGCCAGTACGTGAGCGCTTCGCGCACCGGGTTTTGCGCGGTGTTGCCGCTCTTCTTCACTTCCTCGAACTCGGGCGACTCGGACACGCTCGCGCGGATCACGAACCCGACGGCCAGCAGCACGGCACTCGCGAGGAACGGCACGCGCCAGCCCCAGCTCATCATGTCGTCCTTCGACAGCGTGCTGATTGCGCCGAACGCGAGCATCGACAGGATCAGGCCGCTCGCGCTGCCCAACTGCGCGAACGATGCGAAGAACGTGCGCTTGCCTTCGGGCGCATGCTCGCCGGCGAGCAGCACCGCGCCGCCCCATTCACCGCCGACCGCGATGCCTTGCAGCACGCGCATCAGCACGAGCAGGATCGGTGCGAGCATGCCGGCCTGTGCATAGGTGGGCAATGCGCCGATCGCGACGGTCGAGATCGCCATCAGCATCAGCGTCGCGAGCAGCGAGCGCTTGCGGCCGAAGCGGTCGCCGAGATAGCCGAACATCACGCCGCCGAGCGGCCGCGCGAAGAAGCCGACCGCGAACGAGCCGAACGACGCGAGCAGGCTGACGAAGCGGCTTTCGCCGGGAAAGAACAGCGGCCCGAACACGATGGCTGCGGCGGTCGCATAGCTATAGAAGTCGTACCACTCGATCGTGGTGCCGACGAACGAAGCGAGCGCCGCCCGCTTCGGTTGCTTGATGGCAGTCCCCATCGTTGATGTGCTCCTCTGGAATCCTTTGATTTGGAATGGGTCGTGTGCGTGCCGGGATCAGTCGCGATACGCGACGCCGGGCAGCACGCACAGCAGCTCGTATGCGAGGTTTGCGCCGAGCAGCGCCGTGGTGCCGAACGGGTCGTACGGCGGCGCGACTTCGACGAGATCGCAGCCGACGATGTTCAGCCCCTTCGCGCCGCGGATGATCTCGAGCGCCTGCGGCACCGTGAGGCCCGCGATTTCCGGCGTGCCGGTGCCCGGCGCATAGGCCGGGTCGATGCCGTCGATGTCGAAGCTGATGTAGACCGGCGTGTCGCCGACGCGCGCGCGCACTTCTTCCATCAGCGGCGCGAGCGACTTGTTCCAGCATTCCTCGGCCTGGACCACGCGGAAGCCCTGCTCGCGGCACCAGTCGAAATCCTCGGCGGCGTAGCCGGTGCCGCGCAGGCCGATCTGCGTGACCTTGTCGCCGTGCAGCAGCCCTTCCTCGACCGCGCGGCGGAACGGCGTGCCGTGCGCGATCTTTTCGCCCATCATCGTATCGTTCACGTCGGCGTGTGCATCGACGTGGATCAATGCAACCTTGCCGTGCTTGCGATGGATCGCGCGCAGGATCGGCAGCGCGATCGTATGGTCGCCGCCGAGCGTGACCGGCTTGCAGTCGTGTTCGAGGATCGCGTCGTACGCGGCTTCGATGCGCGCGATGGAGTCGTGCAGGTTATACGGATTGATCGCGACGTCGCCGATGTCGGCGATCTGCAGCGAATCGAACGGCGCGGCGCGGGTGGCCATGTTGTACGGGCGCAGCAGCACGGATTCGGTGCGGATCTGGCGCGGGCCGAAGCGCGCGCCGGTGCGGTTGGACGTGCCGAGGTCGAACGGCACGCCGACGAAACATGCGTCGAGCCCTGCGGCGCTCGCCACGTGCGGCAGACGCATCATCGTCGCGATGCCGCCGCTGCGCGGCATTTCATTGCCGCCGAGCGGCTGGAAATGGGGGTGTTCGTTCATGGGGGTGTCTCGTCCGATGTGGGGTTGCCGTATCATTCGACGCGGCCTGGCGCATAGTTTTACGCGTCCGGCCGGAAAGAAGAATGCGAAGATATCGACGTAAACATCGATTTCCATCGATGTATGAAAGGGGAATAGCGTGCTGGGGAATCTGTCGACCCTCGATCTGCGATTGATCCGCGTGTTTCTCGCGGTCACGGACGCGGGTGGCGTATCGGCCGCGCAGGCGATGCTGAACGTCGGCCAGTCGACGATCAGCGCGCAGCTGTCTTCGCTCGAGACGCGGCTCGGCTACCGGCTATGCGAGCGAGGCCGCAGCGGTTTCCGGCTCACGCCGAAGGGCGAGCGGTTCCACGCGATGAGTCGCAAGCTGCTCGCGGCGCTCGACGAATTCGGGATGGCGGCGCGGCACATGGACCGCCAACTGGTCGGCACGCTGAACATCGGCCTGATCGGGCACACGCCGGTCAGCCAGAACGCGCGGATCGCCGAGGCGATCGCCGCATTCCGCACGCGCGACGAGGCGGTGCGCTTCTCTATCTCAGTGCGTGCGCCGGGCGATCTCGAGGAAAAGCTGCTGAGCGACGAGATCCAGATCGCGGTGGGCTACTTCTGGCATCGCGTGCCGTCGCTGCACTACACGCCGCTGTTCATCGAGCGTCAGGTCGCATACTGCGGCCGCGGGCATCCGCTGTTCGACGGTGCGGGTGCGCTGACGCCGGCCGACGTCGCCGGCTTCGAGTGGGCCTGGCGCTCGTATCCGCTGCCGGAGGCGCAGATGTCGACGACGCCCGATCGCGTGACCGCGACCGCCGACAACATGGAAGCCGTCGCGCTGCTGATCCTGTCGGGCCATCATCTCGGCTACCTGCCGCAGCATTTCGCGGCGCCGTACGTCGCGCAGGGGCTGCTCGCACCGCTCAACCCGGAGCAACTGCGCTACGACGTCACGTTCCACATGGTCGTCGCGCGCAACGGGCGCGGCGACCCGCTCGTCGAGGCGTTTCTCGAGGATCTCGAGCGCGCGCATCAGTCTCCCGACGTGGCGTGACGCGCTGCATGATGCCGGCGCGGCCGGCAACGTGAATCCGTGCCGCGCCGGCGTGGCCTGCTGCCTGCGTCACGGCACCGGCAACCCCGCGTCGTGCTTCACTTCCCGCAACGACAGCGCCGATTCGATCGACGTCACGCCCGGCAGCATCCGCAGCGAATCGCGCAGGAACGTGCCGTAGTCATCGAGATCGCGCGCGACTACCTGCAGCAGATAGTCGGCGGTGCCCGCGACGTTGTGGCACGCGAGGATCCGCTCGATGCCGAGCACTTCCCGTTCGAACCGGTCGGCGACCTTGCGGTCGTGCGTCGCGAAACGCACGAGCACGAACGCGACGACGCCGAAGCCGAGCGCCTGGCGCGACAGCTGCGCGCGGTAGCGCTCGATGTAGCCGTCGCTTTCGAGACGCTTCAGGCGACGCGCACACGGCGTCTCGGACAGGCCGACGGAGTCGGCCAGACGCGCGATCGGCAGGCGGCCGTCGCGCTGCACCGCGGCGAGGATCGCGCGATCGGTTTTGTCGAGCTCATTCATCTTGGCGGAATCCTTGTTCAGATATCGTGATTGTGGCGGATTCCGCTATCAATCGCCAATCCGGCGTCAAAAATGGCCAATAATCCCTCGTCCTTCAGCGGCAACATATCGTCATTGGAGGACGGGGGCAGACCATGATTTCCACGCATTTGCTGTTGATTTATCTCGCCGCGCTGGCGGCCATTTACGCGGTGCCCGGGCCCGACATGGCGCTCGTGCTGCAGACCAGCATCGGTCGCGGCGTGCGTCCGGGCATGGCGGCGGCGGCCGGCCTGTCGCTGTCGCGCACAGCGCATGTGACGCTGTCCGCCTGCGGCGTCGCGGCGCTGATCCGCAGTGCGCCGTGGCTGTACGAAGTGATCCGTTACGGCGGCGCGCTCTATCTCGCGTACGTCGCGATCCAGGTGTTCCGCTCCCCGGTGTTCGCGCTCGGCGACGGCGAGGCTGCTGCCGCGGGCGAGCTGCGGCAATCGTTCTTCAAGGGGCTGCTGACGAACCTGCTGAATCCGAAGGCGCTGCTGTTCTGCTCGGTATTGCTGCCGCAGTTCGTGCGGCCCGAAGCCGGGCCCGTGGTGTGGCAGATGTTCGAACTCGGCGCGCTGCTCGTCGCGGCCGGCGTATGTTTCGACCTCGCGTGCGTGTTCGGCGCGTCGCGCATCGCGGCGTGGATGCGTGCGCACCCGCTCGCCCAAACCGTACAGCGCTGGACGTTCTCGGCCGCGCTGATCGGCTTCGCGCTGCGCCTTTCGATGGACTGACCGGCCGCTCGAATTGCATCCCGGCATCGCTGCCGTGCCGCCCGACAGACGCGCACGGCGCGGTGCATCGCCGAACGAAGGCCGCGCGCAATGCCGGCCTGCTCGCGCTTCTTCGGCACGGCGGCGCACGCGCGCAAATCGTCTGACTGTTCTAAACTTCCTTTGACTTCGCGCTGCGGCGAACCGACTGACCGAACGGAACCGTCTTCCGCCGGCCCTGTCCGATTTCCTGGTTGTTCCGTGCAACGCGGTACCAAGGAGGGTCTGAACATGGCAAGGCATCTTCAAGCCGACCGTGAACCCCGGATCGTCGCCGAGTCCAAGTGTCTCGGCCAGTGCGATCCGGCGGAACGCATCCACGTCACGATCATGTTGCGGCGGCAGGAAGAAGGGCAACTCGATGCATTGGTTCACCAGCTGGCTACCGGTGACGCCCGTGCAAAACCGGTGTCGCGCGACGCATTCGCGCAGCGTTTCTCCGCGAGTCCCGACGACATTCGCAAGACCGAGGACTTCGCACGCCGTCATCAACTCACGGTCGATCGTGTCGATCCGGTCGAAAGCGTCGTCGTGCTGTCCGGCACGATCCAGCAATTCGAAGCCGCATTCAGCGTGAAGCTCGAGCGTTTCGAGCATCGCTCGATCGGTCAGTATCGCGGCCGCTCGGGCCCGATCGTGTTGCCCGACGATATCGGCGATGCGGTCACGGCCGTGCTCGGTCTCGACAGCCGTCCGCAGGCGCGGCCCCACTTCCGGCTGCGTCCGCCGTTCAAGCCCGCACGCGGTGCCGCGGGCGTCACGTTCACGCCGGTTCAGCTCGCTTCGCTGTACGGTTTCCCGGCCGGTGACGGCGCGGGGCAGTGCATCGCGATCGTCGAACTCGGCGGCGGCTATCGCGCGGCCGATATCCAGCAATACTTCCGCGGGCTCGGGATCAACACGCCGCCGACGCTCGTCGACGTGAACGTCGGTACCGGCCGCAATGCGCCGAGCGGCGATCCGAACGGCCCGGACGGCGAAGTCGCGCTCGACATCGAGATCGCCGGGGCGATCGCGCCGGCCGCGAAGATTGCGATCTACTTCGCGTCGAACAGCGACGCGGGCTTCATCCAGGCCGTGAACGCGGCCGTCAACGACAAGGCCAACCAGCCTTCGGTGATCTCGATCAGCTGGGGCGGGCCGGAAGCGATCTGGCAGGCGCAGTCGGCGCAGGCGTTCGACCGCGTGCTGCAGGCGGCCGCCGCGCAGGGGATCACGGTGTGCGCGGCGTCGGGCGACAGCGGCTCGGGCGACGGGCTGCAGGACGGCGCCGATCACGTCGACTTTCCCGCTTCGAGCCCGTACGTGCTCGGCTGCGGCGGCACGCAGCTCGATGCGTTGCCGGGGCAGGGCATCCGCAGCGAGGTCACGTGGAACGACGACGCGGCCGGCGGCGGTGCGGGCGGCGGCGGCGTCAGCACGATGTTCGACCTGCCGACGTGGCAGCAGGGGCTGACCGTGACGCGCGCCGACGGCAGCAGCACGCCGCTGGCCAAGCGCGGCGTGCCGGACGTCGCCGGCGATGCATCGCCGCAAACGGGCTACGAGGTGTCGGTTGCCGGCACGCCCGCGGTGATGGGCGGCACGAGCGCGGTCGCGCCGCTGTGGGCCGCGCTGATCGCGCGGATCAACGCGGCGGCCGGCGCCTCGGTCGGCTGGGTCAATCCGGTGCTGTACAAGAATCCGGGCGCGCTGCGCGACATCACGAAAGGCTCGAACGGCACATATGCGGCCGCGGCCGGCTGGGATGCGTGCACGGGCCTCGGCAGCCCGGACGGCGCGAAGCTCGCCGCGGTCCTCGCGCGCAAGCCGTCGAGCTGACGCGCCGGCACATGCGTTTCCTTGTGACGCGGGTGTCCTGCCCGCGTCTTTTTTCACCTCCAGGAGCAGCACGATGGGCATCGATTCCGCATCTTCCGGCGGCGTGTATCCGCTGCATCACGGCGACCTCAATTCGCATGGCGTGCCGGCGGCCGTCAGTCCGGTCGCGCTGAGCCAAGGCCGCGACCAGCCGTTCTTCGATCCCGTTGCATACGGCAACGGCCCCGACGACTCGGTGACCGACACGACCGAAGCGGCCGCGATCACGCACCACACGATCCTGATCGGCGGGAAGCGTATTGCCTATACGGCGACGGCCGGCCATCTCGTGACCGTCGACCCGAGCAGTTCGCAACCGGCCGCGAAGCTCTTCTACGTCGCGTTCACGGCCGACGGCGCGAAGGAAGAAACCCGGCCTGTGACGTTCTTCTACAACGGCGGCCCCGGTTCGTCGTCCGTGTTCGTGCTGCTCGGCTCGTTCGCGCCGAAACGTATCAAGACGTCGATGCCGGGGTTCACGCCGCCCGCGCCGTATCAGATGGAAGACAACCCCGACAGCATGATCGACCACAGCGACTTGGTCTTCATCAACCCGGTTGGCACCGGCTATTCGGCGGCCGTCGCGCCGAACAAGAACCGCAATTTCTGGGGCGTCGACCAGGATGCGGATTCGCTGAAGCAGTTCATCAAGCGCTACCTGACCAAGAACAACCGCTGGAATTCGCCGAAATACCTGTTTGGCGAGTCGTACGGCACGGCGCGCAGCTGCGTGCTCGCCTACAAGCTGCACGAGGACGGCGTCGACCTGAACGGCGTTACGCTGCAGTCGTCGATCCTCGACTACCGGCAGGCCGGCAATCCGGTCGGCGCGCTGCCGACCGCGGCGGCCGACGCGTGGTATCACCAGAAACTCGGCGTCAAGCCGGCGCCGACGGATCTCGGCGCGTTCGTGGAGGAAGTCGCGCAGTTCGCGCGCACCGACTACCTGAACGCGTTGCGCAACGTGCCGCATGCCGACCCGGCCGTCGTGCAAAAACTGTCGGAGTACACCGGCATCGACACGGCGACGCTGCAGACGTGGGGGCTCGACATCGCCGGCTACGATGCGCGCGGCAATTCGCTGTTCCTGACGACGCTGCTGCATGCCCAGGGGCTGGCGCTCGGCTCGTACGACGGCCGCGTGACCGGAATTTCGTCGGGCATCGCCGGCAAGATCGATCCGAACTCGGGCGGCAACGACCCGACGATGACGGCGGTGACGGGCGTCTACACGGCGATGTGGAACAGCTACCTGAACGAGCAACTGAAGTTCACGTCGAACTCCGCGTTCACGGACCTGAACGACCAGGCATTCCAGAACTGGGATTTCAGCCACATCGACCCGACCGGCGCGCAGCAGGGCATCGATGCGAAGGGGAACGTGATTCTCTACACGGCGGGCGATCTTGCCGCGGTGATGGCGCTGAACATCGACCTGAAGGTGCTGTCGGCGAACGGCTTCTACGATTTCGTCACGCCGTTCTACCAGACCGTGATCGACCTGCAGCAGATGCCGCTCGAGGATCAGAAGGTGCGGCAGAACCTGTCCGCGCGCTTCTATCCGTCGGGGCACATGGTGTATCTCGACGGCGGTTCGCGGACCGCGCTCAAGCGCGATCTCGCGACGATGTACGACGCGACGGTCAGCGACACGGGCGCGCGGATGCGGATCCGCGCACTGCAGGCGAAGAAGACGGGCGGGCCCGCGTAGCGCTGCCCGTCGGGCACGTGCCGCGCGCAACCGCTACGGTGCTGTTCGCGCGGCGCGTGTGATCGGTGCCGTCGATCAGCCGCAGTGGCCGGGTTGCGCGGCCGGCCAGTCGAACAGCGTGTACGGCAGCGCGCGCTTGTGGCGCGAGCCTTCGTGGAAACGCAGCACCGTTTCGTAGACGTGGTCGCTGACGGGCTTGCCTTCGAGGAAATCGTCGATCTCGTCGTAAGTCACGCCGTATGCGTGCTCGTCGGGGTGCAGCGGGCGCAGTTCCTCGAGGTCGGCTGTCGGCACCTTCATCACGATCGATTCCTCGCCGCCGAGCGCACGGGCGAGCGCACGTACGCGGCGCTTGTTCAGGCCGGCGAGCGGCAGAATGTCTGCGCCGCCATCGCCGAATTTCGTGAAGAAACCCATCAGCGATTCGGCCGCGTGGTCGGTGCCGATCACGATGCCGCGCCGCGCACCGGCGACCGCGTATTGCGCGATCATGCGCTCGCGCGCCTTGATGTTGCCGTGCACGAAGTCCTGCTGTGCGGGTGTTTCGAATGCGTGGCCGGACGCGGCCAGCGACGCGAGCATTGCGTCCGCGGCGGGCTTCACGTCGACCGTCAGTGTCTCGTCCGCGCGCACGAAATCGAGCGCGCGCTGCGCATCGGCTTCGTCGTTCTGCACGCCGTTCGGCAGACGCATCGCGATGAAGCGCGCGTCGTAGCCGTCGGCGCGCAGCCGTTCGACCGACAACTGCGCGAGCCGCCCGGCCGTCGACGAATCGACGCCGCCGCTGATGCCGAGCACGTAGGTCCGCAGGCCCGTCGAACGGAGGTACTGCGTGAGGAAATCGACGCGCCGGGCGATTTCGGCATCGACGTCGAAGTGCGGGGCGACGTTCAGTTCGGCAATGATCGCGCGTTGGCGGCTGGCGTAATCGGCGGATGTCATGGGGGTGGTTCCGGAACGAAATGCGAGGCGCCCATCATAAGCGCAATCGTGGCCCGGCGCCGCGCCGGGCGTGCGATCGGGCCGCCGCGCGTTGCATCGGCGAGACGCGCTGCATCGTGATGGTGCAGCCCGCGCCGAGGCGCACCGGAGCGGGCGTCCGGATGCGTCGTTCCGATGCATGCGCGGCCGATGCGGCTGGCGCTCCTGCCCGCGTCAGCGCCGTGCGAGCACGACGCCCACCAGTGCGAGCGCGAAGCCGGCGAGCTGAATGGTCGCGAGCGTTTCGCCGAACAGCAGGTAACCCTGCAGCGCGGCGAGCGGCGGCGCGAGAAACAGCAACGACGTCGCGCGTGCCGCGTTGCCGCGGCGCAGCATCCACATCAGCATCGTGACCGCGCCGCCGGACAGAAACACGATGCCCCATACGAGCGACATCCACAGCGCGGGCGCGCCGATCCAGCGCGTTTCGTGCAGCAGCGCGACGAAAATCGCCGCGACGATCGCCGCGCCGAGGTTCTGCACGGCGACGGCCGTGCGCAGGTCGTTCTGTGCGAGCTTGCCTTTCTGGTACAGCGACCCCGCGGTGATCGAGCCGACCGACAGCACCGACACGGTCACGACGAACCACGCCGGCGCTGCGCCCGGCGGCGGCGCGACGCCGCCCGCGACTTTCGGCGCGAGCACGAGCGCGACGCCGGCGAGCCCGAGCGCCATCCCGAGCCAGCCGCGCGCGGGCAGGCGCTCGTTGAACAGCGGCACCGCGAGCACGGCGGTGGCGAGTGGCTGCAGCGCGCCGAGCAGCGCCATCACGCCGGCGTTCAACCCTTGCGCGACGGCCCAGTAGCTGGCGCCGAGATAAATGCCCTGCAGCAGCGCGCCCGCGATCAGGTGACGCGGCCATTCGCGGCGAGCCGGCCACGGCGCGCGCGCGACGAACGCCACCGCGCCGAACAGCACGGCCGTGCCCGCGAAGCGCGCGAGCAGGAACAGGTTCGGGTCGGCATAGGGCTTGATGGCCCGGGCGACGATGAAGCCGGTGGACCACAGCGCGACGAAGGCCGCGGCGACGAGCGAGGTAAGCATGCGGGGCGGGCCGCGACGCGGCCGGACGAATCGTGAAGCCGGTCAGTATCGGGCGAAGCCGGCTTGCCGTCTTGTCGAATTCTGCACTCGCTCACTTGCTTGCACGCCGTGCCGTGCGGAACGGTGGCGAAGGCGATCGTGGAGGGGGTATGTGCCGCGCGCGGCGGACGCAGATGTGTCGCGTCGGCGCGCGGCGTGGCGGTACGCGGGCCGTTCGTTATCGAACGGCCGGGACCAGAGCCGGGCCGGGTGAACCGGCCGCAACGGAAGCGCGCGCACGCACGCGCGAAACGGAGGGGAGATCAGTCGAGCGAGAACGTGTCGAGCGGCTGGTTCGCGCGGGCATCGGTCGCGAAGCGCGCCGCGAGCTGTTCGTACAGCCGACGTGCCTCGTCGAGCGTCAGGTCGATCCAGTACGGATCGCCGGCGCCGTCGTTGAGTCGTTCGGGCGAAAACTGGATTTCGAGCACACTGCCTTTGCGATACATGGCGCGAGTTCCTTAATGGTCTGTCGTTCGGCGAAACGCAGAGTGTAGCAATCGCTTGCCGCACCGATTCGCGCACCTCAGGCAATACAGAATTTCACTTTCGCGGAACCCGGTCGTTGTCGCGCCGCCGTCAAATGACAGTCAAACGGGCGTAATACAATGGTCGGCTTACTCATTACCAGTCGCCCCAGGCGCATTGCGATGCTGGCGGAACAACGTCATCAATACATCCTGTCGGAGCTTGGACGGTCGGGCGCGCTGTCGGTCGCCGAACTCGTGCGTTCGCTCGACGTGTCGCGCGAGACGGTACGGCGCGACCTGAACGCGCTCGCGGCGCGCGGCCTGCTCGTGATGACGCACGGCGGCGCGCTGGCGGCGGACCGCCGCGAGCCGAGCCTGTCCGAGCGCGAAGCGGCGAACGCCGAAGCGAAGCGCACGATCGGGCGGCGCGCGGCCGAATTCGTGCCCGACGACGCATCGGTGCTGATCGACTCGGGCAGCACGCCGCATGCGGTCGCGCTCGCGCTCGCCGACCGCCACCGGCTGTCGATCTACACGAACGACTGGCGCACCGCGTTCGTGCTCGCGCGGCGCAACGGCAATCGCGTGACGCTGCTCGGCGGCGAACTGTCCGACGACGAAGACGCCACGTTCGGACTCGATACGATCCAGCAGCTCGCGCAATACCATGTCGACTTCGCATTCGTCGGCGCGGGCGGCATCACGGCCGACGGCGATTGCACCGACTATTCGCGGCTCGCCGCCGAAGTGCGCAGCCGGATGATCGCGGCGGCCGGCACGGCGATCATCGTCGCCGACCATTCGAAGTTCGGCCGCGTGACGCCGGTGCGGATCAACGGCGCGTCGGCCGCGCGCTATCTGGTCACCGAGCGCATGCCGGACAAGGCCGTGCGCCGCGCGCTGACCGCCCGCGGCATCGAGCTGCTCGTGTGCGACTGACTGGCGAAAAGCCTCTACGACGCATCCTGGTCGTCCTTCCGAAACAAGCTCCGCTACAAGGCGATCGCGCACGGGGCCACGCTCGAGGAAGTCGACGAAAGCGGTTCTACCCAGTCCTGTTCGGCGTGCGGGTCGAAAGACAGCACGACGCGGCCGAAAGGTATCGCGGGACTGCGAACAAGAGAGTGGGCCTGTAGTGAATGTGGTGTCGAGCATGATCGAGATACCAACGCTGCCGTGAACATTCTCCGATGCTGACGTGCATCGCCAGGTGTGGGAATCCTCCGCCTTTAGCGCAGACGAGGACGTCAAGTGGCGGGATGCGCGCATCGATCCGCAGGATCGCGATGCGCCGTTTCGCCATGACGTCCTTCCGGTCGTCGCCACGCCGGAGCACTTGCAGGTACTCGACGCGGAAGGCGCGACCCCGATCGTCTGTACGGGCTCGGCGAACATGAGCCGCAACTCCGAGCAGTACAACGACGAGAACCTGCTCGAGTTTCGCGACGCACGCATCGCGGCGATCTATCTCGCGGAATTCCTGCCGCGCTACGAGCACTATCGTGCGCGGGCGCGGGCGCTGTCGATCGAGACGAAGCGGCGCGGCGCAGGCACGCAGCGGCAGCTCGCGCTGGCGCCGGATTCGAGCTGGGCGAAGAAGTACTACTTGGCGGGAAGCGTGGAAGAGAAGGCGCGGATCGCGCTGGCGGCGACGGCACCGACGGACTGACCCGTGCGCTCGACCCGGAGTGGCCTGCAGCGGCCGGAAGCGGCTGGAAGCGCGACATGCTCCCGGCTCATGCCGGTTGCACGCGTGGTGGTGTCGTTCGAGAGAGGGGCCGTCCGGCGAGTGCATCGCTCGCCGGGCGGCCTTCGGGCGGAATCGCGCGGCGTGCCTACGCGGCGACGTAGCGCAGCACGGAGTCGGCGATCGTCTCGCGATGCCGTGCACGCAACCGCGGCGCCGACGGATCGCGGCCGAACGCGGCGCCGAACGTGTAGCGGTTCGACACGCGGTGGAAGCAGAACGAGCTGATCAGCAGGTGCAGGTCGAACGCGTCGATGTCCTTGCGGAACGCGCCGCTCGCCGCGCCGCGCTCGAGCAGTTCCTCGAGCGTCTTGATGATGCTGACGTTGCGGTTCTTGAACGACTTCAGCTGTTCGAGATACTTCGCGCCGTGGATGTTCTCGATCGACACGAGGCGGACGAAGTCGCGATGCTTGTCGTGATAGTCGAACGTGAATTCGACGAGCCGGCGCATGCCTTCGCGCGGCTCCATGTCGCCGACGTGCAGTTCCTGCTCGAGCGCGCGGATGTCGCCGTACACCTTCTCCAGCACGGCCTCGTACAGGCCTTCCTTGCTTTCGAAGTAGTAATAGAGCATCCGCTTCGTCGTGTTCGTGCGCTCGGCGATCGCGTCGACGCGCGCACCGGAGAGGCCCATCGCGGAAAATTCTTGCGTGGCGACGTCGAGGATGTTGCGCCTGGTTTGCTCGGGATCGTATTTGCGCCGCGCGTCGGACGCAAGCGCGCGGCTTTCGGACGTGGCGGCCTTGCTTCCAGCTTTCATGTGACTTTGTTGTGGGTTCGCGGCGGCATGAAGAAATCATTCTAGCATGCGGAAAATCCCCGTCCGGCCGACCTGCCGCTCTAACCGCCGGCCCGCTCGGCCATGCCGTTTCGACCGCCGCCGCCGTTCAGCGACGGCACGATGCGAGCGCGTCGCGGGCCTGGTACGCAGTGTATGTGAGTTGCGCGGCGGCGAGGCCCGCGAGCCCGAACGTGCGCGTGAGCCCGAACGCGGCGAAGCCTTCCGGCACGGGCTGCTCGCCGGCCAGCGCGGCGGCGAGCGCTTCGCCGGCGACGGTGGTCGGCGCCATCCCGTGGCCGCCGAACGCGATCGCGTGCCACACGCCGTCCGCGTCGCGGCCGATCTGCGGCATCTTGTGCCGAGCGTAGCTCATCAGCCCGCCCCACGCGTAGTCGACCTTCACGCCGTCGAGCTGCGGATATACGCGCAGCAGGTCGCGACGCAGCAGGCGTGCGATCGCGTCGGGGCCGCGGTCGAGCACCGAGATCCGGCCGCCCCACAGGATCCGCGTGTCCTTCAGCGGGCGGTAGTAGTCGAATGCGAAGCGCGTGTCGTAGATCGCGTATGGCGCGTCGATCGCGTGCGGCAACCGCGTGCCGAGCGGTTCGGTCGCGATCACGTAGGTCGCGATCGGCAGCACCGCGCGTTCGATGCGCGGCGACACGCCGCGCGCATAGCCGCCGCCGGCGAACACGACGTCCTTTGCGCGCACCGTGCCCTGCGCCGTGCGTACGACGTAGCCGGCGCCTTCGCGCGCGATGCCGAGCGCGGCCGAGCGTTCGTACACGCGTGCACCGCCGCGCGATGCGGCCGCCGCGACGCCTAGCACGTACTTGAGCGGATGGAAGTGGAACGCGTTCGGCTCGAACAGCCCGCCGTGGTAGCGCTGCGTCTTGAGCCGCGCGCGCAGCGCGTCGGTTGCGACCGGTTCCCAGTCGACGTTGAATTCCTGCTTCATCAGCGTGCGTACGCCGTCGAGCCGCGACGGATCGTCGAACCAGTTCGCGAGCATCACGCCCTCGTCGACGATGTCGCAATCGATCCCGTAGCGCGCGATGCGCGTGCGGATCAGGTCGACCGCGTCGACGGTGAGCCGGTACAGGCGACGCCCTTCGTCGCGGCCGAGCGTGCGCAGCAGATCCGCGTTGTCGAGGCTGTAGCCGCCGAACACGAAGCCGCCGTTGCGGCCCGATGCGCCGAAGCCGACCCGCTCGCTGTCGAGCACGACGACGTCCGTCACGCCGCGCTCGACGAGACCGAGCGCCGTGCACAGGCCGGCGAGGCCGCCGCCGACGATGCAGACCTGCGTGTCGATCGTGCCGGTCAATTGCGGGTAGGGCTGGCGGGTAACGGTGGCTTCGTAGAAATTCTGCATGCGGTTTCGGTGACTCGTAACGGCGGGAAAACGGACGGCGCGCGTCGATCTTGCCTGAACGCGCGCGCCGCGTCGAATGGGGTTTTCAGTGCGCCGGCCGGCGCGTTACCGGGCGTTATGCGCCCGGCGTCGGGTTGGCCGGACGGGCGACATAGGCCGGATAACCGGCGTCGGCCTTCTCCGTGGCGTCTGGCGTCGCGTTGCGCTCGATCCACGGCGCGATCTCCATGTCCTCGTAGCGGACGAGGCGGCATTTGCGCACCAGCGCGTAGCCGAGCCAGATCACGAGGAAGAACGGCAGGCCGATGTAGGTCGCGGCGATACCGGTCCAGTCGATCCTGTCGGCGAGGAACGCCTGGTAGTCCTGGCCGAGCGCGACGATCGCGCACAGCGCGAACGCGAACAGCGGGCCGAACGGGAACCACTTCGACCGGTACGGCAACTGGTCGAGCCGGTAGCCCTGCTTCAGGAAACCCTTGCGGAACCGGTAATGACTGACCGCGATGCCGAGCCACGTGATGAAGCCGGCCATGCCCGACGTGTTCAGCAGCCACAGGTACACCGTCTTGTCGCCATACAGCGACGTGAGGAAGCACAGCCCGCCGATCGCCGTCGTCGCGTACAGCGCATTGCGCGGCACGCCGCCCGGCGACAGTTTTGCGAACAGCTTCGGCGCGCGGCCTTCGACGGCGAGGTTGTAGAGCATCCGCGTCGACGCGTACATGCCCGAGTTGCCGGCCGACAGCACGGCGGTCAGGATCACCGCGTTCATCACGCCGGCCGCGAATGCGAGGCCCGCGTGGCGGAACACCAGCGTGAACGGACTCACGCCGATGTCGGTCACGTCGCTCTTCAGCAGGCTCGGGTCGGTGTACGGAATCAGCACGCCGATCACGAAGATCGCGAGCACGTAGAACAGCAGGATGCGCCAGAAGATCTGGCTGACCGCACGCGGGATCGTCGTGCGCGGATTCTCCGATTCGCCGGCCGCGACGCCGATCATTTCGGTGCCCTGGAACGAGAAGCCCGCGATCATCGCGACGCCGAGCATCGTCGCCCAGCCGCCGGCGAACGGTGCGTCGCCGATCGTGAAGTTGCCCCAGCCGGCGCTCGGGCCGCCCTGCATGATCCCGAAGATCATCAGCAGGCCGACGCCGACGAACGTGAGCACCGTCAGCACCTTGATCAGCGCGAACCAGTATTCGGCCTCGCCGAAGCCGCGCACCGACAGTGCGTTGAGCGCGAAGATCAGCGCGAGGAAGATCGCGCTCCACCAGACGCCCGGCACGTTCGGGAACCAGTAGTGCATCACGAGCTGCGCGGCGACGAGTTCCACCGCGAGCGTCACGGCCCAGCTGTACCAGTAGTTCCAGCCGAGCGCGAAGCCGAAGCCTTCGTCGACGAACTTCGAGCCGTAGGTCGCGAACGAGCCCGACACCGGCATGAACGCGGCCATTTCGCCGAGGCTCGTCATCAGGAAATAGACCATCAGGCCGATCATCATGTACGCGAGCATCGCGCCGCCGGGGCCGGCCTGCGAGATCGACGCGCCGGACGCGACGAACAGGCCGGTGCCGATCGAGCCGCCGATCGCGATCATGCGCAGATGGCGCGCCTGCAGGCTGCGGTGGAGGGACGGCTTCGCGGGCGGCGAGCCGGACGGACGGGGCGAATCGGGGCGGGCATCTGAATGCATGGCGGGTGCTGGGCGCTGTCTCCGGGATTGTTTTTTGGCTGCGAAGCGCGACGCGTCGCCGGCCGCCGCCGGGCGGCGGCGGTGCGTCGCGGGAATGATCCGGTGCAACCGGCCGCGACGCGCGTCGTTTTCGTCTGTCGGCCGGCCGCCGTCGGCGGCCGTCGATGCGCCGAGTGCGGCGCACCTCGACGTCGTCCCGATTGTGTGTGTCCGCCGGATGGGCTGCAAACGATATTTCCGCACAGGGTGATGCAGCTTTGTCATCAAGTTGCGGCGCGCCGAGATGCGTCCGGATGGCCCGGTCTCGGGCTTTGGACACGTCCCATATGCGGGCTGAAACGGCCCCGTGTTTCCTGCCCGGGTGTTGCGTTTTGGGAATGAAGTCGTGAGTTAATATCAATAGCGGCCCGACTTGTGGCCACCGACAATGTGTCTCATGGATCGTGCCTTGCGAGGCGGGGGCGTGCCGTCCGGCCGGGGTTTCCGGCGGCGGCGCAGCGCGATGCGCCACGCGGCGCACCGGGCCTGCCGAGCAGCGCATCCGCTTGCACAGGGCGCGTGAACGCGCTCCAATCGAATCACGCGGGCGGCGTCGCCGCCGCACCGATCAATCTGTCCCTGAAGAGGAAGTGATGCAATTCAACGACATTCTTGCCGCGCTCGATATCGATCTCGCCCAGTGGAAAGGCAATGCGCTGACCGCGCGTTCGCCGCTCGATGGCGCGACGCTCGCGACGCTGGCGGTCGACTCGCCCGCTGACGCCGAGCGCAAGATCGACGCCGCACACGACGCATTCCTCAAGTGGCGCACGGTGCCGGCGCCGGTGCGCGGCGAGCTGGTGCGCGTGTTCGGCAACGTGCTGCGCGAGCACAAGGCCGAGCTGGGCCGCCTCGTCACGCTCGAAGCCGGCAAGATCACGTCGGAAGGGCTCGGCGAAGTGCAGGAAATGATCGACATCTGCGATTTCGCGGTCGGCCTGTCGCGTCAGCTTTACGGCCTGACGATCGCGTCCGAGCGCCCGGGCCACCGGATGATGGAAACGTGGCACCCGATCGGCGTGTGCGGCGTGATCTCGGCGTTCAACTTCCCGGTCGCGGTGTGGGCGTGGAATGCGGCGCTCGCGTTCGTCTGCGGCGATTCGGTCGTGTGGAAGCCGTCGGAGAAGACGCCGCTCACCGCGATCGCGTGCCACGTGCTGCTCCAGAAGGCGATCCGCGAATTCGAGAAGACGCATCCGGGCGTCGCGCCGGCGGAATTGAGCCAGCTGGTGCTCGGCATGCGCGATGTCGGTGAAGTGCTGACGTCGTCGAAGAAGGTGCCGGTCGTCAGCGCGACCGGCAGCGTGCGGATGGGCACGGAAGTCGCGAAGGTGCTGAGCCAGCGTCTCGCGCGCGGCATCCTCGAGCTCGGCGGCAACAACGGGATGATCGTCGCGCCGAGCGCCGATCTCGACCTCGTGGTGCGCGCCGTCACGTTCGCGGCGGTCGGCACGGCCGGCCAGCGCTGCACGACGCTGCGCCGCCTGATCGTCCATCGCAGCATTGCCGATCAACTGCTGCCGCGCATCGAGAAGGCGTATGCGTCGGTGAAGGTCGGCAGCCCGCTCGAGGAAGGCACGCTCGTCGGCCCGCTGGTCGACCGCGCGTCGTTCGACGCGATGCAGAAGGCACTGGCCGATGCGCGCGAGCAGGGCGGCGAGGTGAAGGGCGGCGAGCGCGTCGACGTCGGTCATGCGGATGCGTACTACGTGCGTCCGGCAATCGTGCGGATGCCGAAGCAATCGTCGGTGGTCGAGCGCGAGACGTTCGCGCCGATCCTGTACGTGATGATCTACGACAATTTCGAAGACGCGATCGACGTGCACAATGCCGTGCCGCAAGGTCTGTCGTCGGCGATCTTCACGAACGACATGCGCGAGGCCGAGCAGTTCATGTCGGCAGCGGGCAGCGATTGCGGGATCGTCAACGTGAACATCGGCACGAGCGGCGCGGAGATCGGTGGCGCGTTCGGCGGCGAGAAGGAAACGGGCGGCGGCCGCGAGTCGGGTTCGGATGCGTGGAAGGCGTATATGCGCCGTGCGACGAATACGATCAACTACAGCCGTCAGCTGCCGCTGGCGCAGGGTGTGAAGTTCGACGTGTGATGGCGCGCGCCCGGCAGGGCGCGTCGACGATCGAATGAAAAGGGCCGGTTGCCGCGAAAGCGGTGACCGGCCCTTGTCGTTGTGGGCGACACGCATGCCGCGGCGCCCGATCACGGCTCGTGTCGCGTGGCGCCCTCGTTCGCCGGCATGTTCTGCACAACGAGCATCTGCGGCGTCGACAGCGTGATCCGCGCCGCGCGCAACTGTTTCAGGATCTCGAACAGCAGATCGCTCTTCGTCGAACTCGCGATCCGCGGGCTCGCCACATAACCGGTCACGCTCAGCGTAATGCCGTCGGGCGTGAGCTGGCTGAACGTCACCGACGGCGCCGGCTTGTCGAGAATCGCCGGGTGTTCGCGATACGCGTCGAGCAGCAGGTCGCGCACCTGCTCGGGATCGGTGTTCAGCGGGAACGTCAGCATCAGCGTCGCGACGCCCTGCGTGCTGTTGCCCATCGTCACGTTGCGCACGTTCTGCGAGATCAGCTGCGAGTTCGGCACGATCACGGTCGAGCGGTCGCTCAGCTGGATCTCGGTCGCGCGCACGTTGATGCGGCGGATGTCGCCTTCGACGCCCGAGATGCTGACCATGTCGCCGACTTTCACCGGCCGCTCGGTCAGCAGGATCAGCCCCGACACGAAGTTCTTCACGATCTCCTGCAGGCCGAAACCGATACCGACCGACAGCGCGCTGACGATCCACGCGAGGTTGCTCCATTTGACGCCGAGCAGCCCGAGCGTCATCAGCACGAGCAGCACGTAGCCGACGTTGGTGAACAGCGTGATCAGGGATACGCGCATCCCCGCGTCCATGCCGAGCGCGGGCATGAACTCGCTGTCGAGCCAGCGACGCACCGAGCGCAGCAGGTAGAAGCCGATCGCGAATCCGATTCCCGCATTCATGATCCGGTCGGGCATGATGTTCAGGCTCTGCAGCCGCTGACCGCCGATCATCGAGACCACGCTGTCGAGCAGGTCGCTCGGCGTCGTGCCGAAACCGCCCGTGAGCAGCGCGATGGCCGCGACCAGCATCAACAGGCTCGTGCCGAGGCCGGACGCGACGGTGTGCGCCTGGTCGAGATGCCGGTCGTCGAGCGCGAACAGGTGCTTGATCTGCTTGCCGGTCGGCAGGCTTGCCGAGAACAGGCTCTCGCTCGCGTCGCGCGTCAGTTGCGTGAGGATGTAGACGCTGCACAGCACGATCTCGAACCACACGAGCTCGTACGTGATGAAGCGCGCGACCGTGATGTAGCCGATCACGAGCGCGCCCAGCGACACGACGATCGCCAGCGTGACGCCGGCATGGATCAGCCCCGCCAGCGTCGAGCGCTGCTCGGGCGCTTCGCCGGCTTCCGCGAGCGCGCTGCGCACGCGGTTCGCGCGCAGCAGCGATGCGCCGACGGTCAGCGCGACGACGAGCGACACGATCCCGCGACCGAACAGCGTGACGGACAGGCTGGTGTCTACGATCCGGTTGATCGATTCGAGCGTGCCGGACATCAGCAACAGTGCGGCCAGCACACCGGGGAACGGCTTCATCGCGAGCGCGACCGGATCGGCGAGCGCCGGCAGCCGCCACGATGGGTGCTTCGTACAGAGCAGCGCGCGGCCGAGCCCGGCGATCAGCGCGCAGGTTACCGCCAGCTTCGCGAACTGATCCCACAGATCGCTCATCGACGGCGTGAGCTCGTAGTGCCGAGCGAGCGCGAGATAAAGAATCTGGACGGCGACGGCGGTCGCGAACAGCGTCGAGAACGCCGTCGACAGTGCAAGTGCGCTGCGGCGCAGCCGCGTGGGCGGCAGGTGGTTCAGGCAGACCCACGCGAGCCCGCGTTCGACGAGGCGGCGGCCGCCGAGCCATACGGCGAGCGCGGCGATCATCAGCAGCGTGGTGATCGCACGCTGTCCGGGCATCCAGGACGAGTGCAGCATGTCGCGCAGTTCGTCGTTGAAATCCTCGAGCCGATGGACGTCGTCAGCCGACAGATGAAACAGCGGCAGCCAGAACTGCGCGCCGAAGATGCTGCCCGAACGGAACGCGAGCTGGTTGCGCAGCAGGCTGCGGTGCAGCTTCGCGAACTGGTCGTTCAGGTTCGCGAGGTTGGCCTTCTGGTCAGCGGCCTGTTTCAGCGCGGCGTCGATCTGCGCCTTGCGCGCGTTCAGCGTCGCCCGCTGTTGCGCGACGGCGGGCGTTTCGGGCGATGCACCCGGGGCCGGCGGCGGACCGAGCACGTCGAGCTGCGCCTGGATTTGCGTACGCTGCGGCGCGAGCTCGCTCTGCAGCTTGTCGACGTCGGCGCTCAGTTCCTGCGTCGCATCGCCGAGCCCGTCGAGCTCCTTGCTGTTGGTCGCGTTCGACGTCTGCTGCTTGATGCGGTCCTGCTGGACCTGCATCTGCTTGAGCTGCGCAATTGCATCGTTCAGCGAAATGGTCGGCACGGGGGCGCCGACGCCGCTCGCGCCCGGCGCGGACGCGGCTGCCGGAAACGCCGACGCGGTCGCGATCGCCGCGAACTGCAGCAGCGCGAACAGCGCGATCCGGCGTGCGTAGATGGATAGTCGTTGCATGGACATGGAATGCTTACGTTTTGCCGACGATTCCGGGCGCCGAAAGGCGTCGGGAAGCCGGGAGTTGGCCCGGTAGCATGTTACCGGGGTGTGGCGGCGGCAATGGCGACGATTGTGCGTATGGCGTATCGCGCGTCATGCGGCCCGCGGCGCCGCGCGAGGGCGCCGAGCGTCCGTATCGACGGGCCCGCGCCGGCATCGGTTGCCAAGCTGCGACGGCGTATCGCGATGCCGGCGAGTCTTACAGAATCGACAGAAGGTTACGCAATTTACACATTATCCGGCGCGAAACGGGGTGTCCGAACCGGTTTGCCACGTGACGCGGCTCGCGCGGCGTGCCGGTACAATGCAGCGATTCGCCCGACGGCGGCCCGCGGGCCGCCGGACAACAACATACGACACGATCAGGAGACTCGACCAAGATGGTTTCAACGGACAGCTTTCCACAGGCCGCCGCCTTGTCTTCTCCGATCGACGCCGGCTCGATTTCAGCCCGCCTCGATCGCCTGCCGCCGACCCGCAGCGTCTGGAAGCTCGTCGTGCTGCTGAGCCTCGGCTTCTTCTTCGAACTCTACGATCTGCTGTACAGCGGCTACGTCGCGCCGGGACTCGTGAAAAGCGGGATCCTGTCCGCGACGACGCACGGCCTGTTCGGCACGACAGGCGTCGCGAGCTTCATCGCCGCGCTGTTCGCCGGCCTCTTCATCGGCACGATCGGATGCGGCTTTCTCGCGGATCGCTTCGGCCGTCGCGCGATCTTCACGTGGTCGCTGCTGTGGTACACGGCCGCCAACATCGTGATGGCGTTCCAGGACACGGCGGGCGGGCTGAACTTCTGGCGCTTCGTCGTCGGTCTCGGCCTCGGCGTCGAGATGGTGACGATCGGCACGTACATCTCCGAACTCGTGCCGAAGCAGATTCGCGGCCGTGCGTTCGCGTGCGAGCAGGCGGTCGGCTTCGTCGCGGTGCCGGTGGTCGCGTTCCTCGCTTACCTGCTCGTGCCGCACGCGCCGCTGGGCCTCGACGGCTGGCGCTGGGTCGTGCTGATCGGCGCGCACGGCGCGCTGTTCGTGTGGTGGATTCGCCGCGAGTTGCCGGAGAGCCCGCGCTGGCTCGCGCAGCAAGGCCGTGTCGAGGAAGCCGACCGCGTGATGCGCGCGCTGGAGGCGAAGGTCGAAGCCGAATACGGTCGCCCGTTGCCGCCTCCAGCGCCGGCCGAGCCGGTGCCGCCGCGCGGCAGCTTCCGCGACATGTGGGTGCAGCCGTATCGCAGCCGCACGATCATGATGACGATCTTCAACGTGTTCCAGACGGTCGGCTTCTACGGCTTTGCGAACTGGGTGCCGACGCTGCTGATCAAGCAGGGCATCACGATCACGTCGAGCCTGATGTATTCGAGCGTGATCGCGCTCGCGGCGCCGCTCGGCCCGCTGATCGGCCTCGTGATCGCCGACCGCTTCGAGCGCAAGTCGGTGATCGTCGCGATGGCGGCGGCGATCGTCGTCTGCGGGCTGCTGTTCAGCCAGACGACGGCGGGCGTGTTCCTGATCGTGCTCGGCATCGGTCTCACGCTCGCGAGCAACATCATGTCGTACAGCTTCCATGCGTACCAGGCCGAACTGTTCCCCACGTCGATCCGCGCACGCGCGGTAGGTTTCGTCTACTCGTGGAGCCGCTTCTCCGCGATCTTCTCGTCGTTCGTGATCGCCGCCGTGCTGAGAGGCTTCGGCACGTTCGGCGTGTTCGCGTTCATCGCCGGCGCGATGGCGGTCGTGATGGCCGCGATCGGCTTGATGGGGCCGCGCACCAAAGGCATCGCACTCGAAGCCATTTCGAAGTAGGCGACGATCGCATCACGCGTGCCGCATGCGGGGCGGCACGCAGGCACGCGTTTTCACGGCCGCGGCAAAGGCCAGCGAACGAGCCTGCCACGCGACGATGCAGCAAGCGGCAACGAGTTGAAACAAAGCGTGACCAAGCGCAAAACCGCCGCGAAACGAAGGGTTCGGCCCTGCCGAATCCGGCATGCGCGAGTAGAATGAAAGTCCTGACGACTCATTAGCCGCCATCGGACCGATCGCGTTGCATCCGCGAAACGGCTCCACCGCGAAGAGGCGTCGGCGCCGGGAATCTGCAAGGTCTGCGGCGTGTCGATGGCTCGCGCGGAAGATGCGCCGTTCGCCTTTGTGCGGCGGCCGGATCGGCCGATGGCTTCGATCTTCATGATACTTTCCGACCTGACGCGGTGGCTGGCCAAGCCGCGTTGCCGTACCCTCGCAGTCGCCACGTGGCTCGCTGCAGCCCTCCCGATTTCCGTTCTCGTCGATCGGCCTGCGTTCGCCGCGTCCGACGCACCGTCGTCCGCTGCTACGTCATCCTCACCAACTGCATCGCCAGCGCCGACCGCGCATGCGTCGTCCGGCGCATCGTCCGCTTCCGCAGCGTCCGCGGCGCACCATGCAGCGCCGGCGAGCGGGGCATCGGGTGCATCGGGTGCATCGGCGGCCTCGGCAGCGTCCGAGGCAGCACCTGCATCGGCGGCGTCCGGCACGGCCGCGAGCGAAGCCGAGGCGCCCGCACCGATGCTGCCGCGTCGGCATCCGCCGCTGTCGGTCGAGGCAGCGAAAGACGCGACCGCGCGTGCAATGGACATGCACAAGCGCTTCACGCAGGAAGTCACGCGACGCCTGAACGTGCCCGCGAACGAACAGCGCGCGTACGGCGAGCGGCTTCAGAAAGCACTCGCCGATGCGAATCTCGGCGATCTGGCGGGCGAGTATGTCGCGTTGGTCGATCGCGCCCAGAACGTGCAGGCGCTGTTCATCTACTTTCGCGCGACGCCGGCCAATGCGTGGCTGATGGTCGGCGCGTCGCCGGTCAGTACCGGCTGGCCGGGCCAGTACGATCACTTCCTGACGCCGCTCGGCGTGTTCGATCATTCGCCCGACAACATGGACTTCCGCGCCGAAGGCACGATGAACGACAACGGCATTCGCGGCTACGGCAAGCGCGACATGCGCGTCTACGACTTCGGCTGGGTCGAGGGCGAGCGCGGCTGGGGCAAGGGCGGCAAGTCACCGATGCGCTTCCAGATGCATGCGACCGACCCCGATCGTCTCGAGCCGCTGCTCGGCATCCGGCACTCGAAAGGCTGCGTGCGGATCCCGGCTTCGTTGAACACGTTCCTCGACCGGCACGGCATTCTCGACGACGACTACCAGGCGCGCGTCGAGGCCGGCAAGTCGCTGTGGGTGCTGCGTCGCGATCGCGACATCACGCCGATCGCCGGCCGCTATCTGGTCGTGATCGACAGCGCGCGCAAGACGCGCCCGGCATGGTCGCCGGCGCCGGGACGCCACGCATGGTCGAAGTTGCCGAAGAGCGGCGACACGGCGGACTGACGGCAACCGGTTCTCCTGCACGGGAGATCTCGGGATGAGAATAAATCCGTTTTATTGAGATATAAGAAAACCAAACTTTTATTATCCGATCCGGGTTCGTATAGTCGTGTCCAGTTTCGCGGAACCCTGCCGCGCCTGGACTCTCACCGACCACACGACCCGCATGAAAACTCTTCACAAGCTCGCGCCGCTCGCGATGCTCGGCGCCTTCGCGACCCATGCCTGCGCGCAAAGCAGCATCACGCTGTACGGCCTCATCTCGGCAGGCGTCGGGTACGCGACCAACCAGGGCGGCAAGAACGCCTGGCAGGCGCTGTCCGGCACGAACCAGAACCCGCGCTGGGGGCTGAAGGGCAAGGAGGATCTCGGACAGGGGCTGTCCGCGATCTTCCAGCTCGAGAACGGCTTCAACGTGATGACGGGCACGGCCGCGCAGAACGGCCGCGAGTTCGGGCGCCTGGCCTACGTCGGCCTCGCCGACCGCACCTACGGGTCGCTGACGTTCGGCCGCCAGTACGATGCGATCCACGACTACATCGGGCCGGTGATCATCGCGAGCAATGGCGTGAACATCGGCGACAACGACAACGGCTACAACGACATCCGCGTGCAGAACTCGGTGAAGTACGTGAGCCCCGTGTACTACGGGCTGAAATTCACCGCGCTGTACGGCTTCAGCAACGCGACGGGCTTCGCGAACAACAGCGCATACAGCTTCGGCCTCGGCTACGAACGCGGCCCGTTACGCTGGAGCGCGGTCTATGCGCAGTACAACCATCCGTACAGCGGCACGAACCCGGACGGCGCGATCGCGAACGACTATGGGTCGCCGCTCCTGATCTTCGCGAAGAGCGCGACGTCGCCGGCGGTGTTCGCGAGCCGGCAGCGCATCGCGGGCACGGGCGGTTTCTACACGATCGGCCGCGCGCAGTTCGCGGCGATGTTTACCGACGTGCGCTACGATTACCTCGACAATTCGCACCTGCATCTGCAGAACGTCGGCGTGAACATCGTCTACACGATGACGCCACAGCTTTTCCTCGGTGCCGCGTATGCCTTCACGAACGGCAAGTACGACGTGATCGACAAGCGGCCGAGATGGCACCAGGTGAACCTGCAGGCCGATTACTACCTGTCCAAACGCACCGACGTCGCGCTGACCGTGATTGCACAACAGGCGGCAGGCGACGCGGATCACGCGCAGATCTTCGCGTACGCGCGCTCGACCGGCACGCGCCAGATGATGGCGACGCTCGGTGTGCGGCACGTCTTCTGAGAGCCCGATCATGACCTATCCGATCGCATCCCGCCGCACGTTCCTGAAACTGTCCGCCGCGCTGGCCGGCACGGCGCTGCTGCCAGAAGCCGGCGCGTTCGCGGCCGGCGGCGACGCCGCGCGGCGCACGGTGATCATCGATACCGACCCGGGGCAGGACGACGCCATCGCGATCCTGTTCGCGCTGGGCGCGCAGGACCGCCTCGACGTGCGCGCGCTGACCGCCGTGGCCGGCAACGTGCCGCTCGACCTCACCGAACGCAATGCGCGGATCGTCCGCGACTGGGCCGGCCGCACGAAGACGCTGCCGGTCTATGCGGGATGCCCCCGCCCGCTGGTGCGCGACCTCGTGACGGCCGCGAACGTGCACGGCAAGACGGGCCTCGAAGGCGTCGAACTGCACGAACCGCGCGCGCCCCTTGCGGCCGGTCATGCGGTGTCGTACCTCGTCGATACGCTGAGCCATGCCGCGCCGAACAGCGTGACGCTGTGCGCCCTCGGCCCGTTGACCAACATCGCGACCGCGCTGGTCGAAGCGCCGCAGATCCGCGGTGCGCTGCGCGAAATCGTGCTGATGGGCGGCGCGTTCTTCGAGCGCGGCAACATCACGCCTGCCGCCGAGTTCAACATCTACGTCGATCCGCAAGCGGCCGAAGTCGTGTTCGCCAGCGGCGCGCCGATCGTCGTGCTGCCGCGCGACGTCGCGGTGAAGGCGCCGATCACGCCGGCGCGCATCGTGCCGTTTCGCGCGCTCGGCAACCGCTGCGGCGCGATCGTCGCGGACATCATGGACGCGGAGCTGGCGTACAACAGGAAGCGGCGCGGCGTCGAGGACGGGCCGATGTACGACCCGACGGCGGTCGGCTATCTCGTCGATCCGACGCTGTTCAACGGACGCAAGGTGAACGTCGTCGTCGAGACGAGCGGGCAGTGGACGCTCGGCGAAACGGTGGTCGACTGGAACGGCCGCAGCGGCCGCGCGGCGAACGCGACGTGGATCAACGAAGTCGACGCGGACCGTTTCTACGCGACGCTGGCGGAGCGCATCGCGAAGCTGCCCTGAACGTCGCGACGCGCTGCACGGCGAACCGGCTCAGATGTGCTTCTCGATCCATTCACGGCAGGTGCGCACGTGCGGGCCGCGATCGTCGGCGGCGAGCGAGATCAGTGAAATCGCGCGCGTGACGCGCGGCTTCTCGATACGCAGCGCGACGAGTTCGGGATCGTGCAGATGCATCGTGTAGAGGCTCGGCAACACGACAGTGGCAAGGCCGTTGCGTGCGAGCGCGTACAGCGGTTCGGTGTACTCCATCCGGTACGCGACGTTCAGGCGCAGCTTCTCGGCGCCGCCGGTGCGATGCAGCGATTCGCTGACGCTGCCGCGCACGAACACGGCCAGTTCGCGATCGACGAGCTTTGCCCACGTGACGCTCTTCGCGTTCGCGAGCGGATCGTCGTGTCGCACGACGATCACGATCTCGTCTTCGAACAGCTGCTGGTAGTGCAGCGTGCCGTCGTCGCTGTCGGGTTCGCGCACGCCGATGCCGATATCCGCGACGCCGTCGCGCACGGCTTCGACGAGCGCGCTGTTTGGCAAGTCGGTGAGCGTGAAGCGCAGTGTGGAATGCGTGCCGCGCAGCGCGTTGAGTGCAGGCAGCAGGCGGCCGGCGACCGACGGGATGAACGCGATGCGCACGGTCTGGATGCGTTCGCCGATGAGCCGCGTCATGTCGTCGAAGGTGCCGCGGGCCTGGTTCAGCAGGCGCTCGGCAAGCGGCAGCACGGCAACGCCCGCGGTCGTCAGCGTGAGCCGGTGCGCGGAGCGGGCGAACAGGCGGCCGCCGAGCAGGAACTCGATCTGGCGGATCGACGCGGTCAGCGCGGGCTGCGTGAGCGACAGCGCCTGCGCGGCTTGCGTGAAGCTGCGCGCATGCGCGAGTACGACGAAGTGCTGGACCTGCCGCAGCGTGAGTGCGGGCAGCAGCGACGAGCGATCGGACGACATCGGAACGGTACGGTCGGGAGGCGGTACGCGGCAGTATAAGACCGCGCCGCGCGAACCGACACAGGACAATAATCGGAATCACAGGAGAACCACCATGTCAGCGACTGACACGATGCCGGCGCGTACGCCGGCCAACTGGCTCGAACGGCGCTTCGCGCTCGCCGCGCGCGGCACGAGCGTGCGCACCGAGACGATCGCGGGTATCACGTCGTTCCTCGCGGCGGCGTACCTGCTCGTCGTGATTCCGTCGCTGCTCGCGACCGGCGGAATGGAACGCGGCGCGGCAACCACCGCGACGATCGTCGTGTTCGTGCTGTTCACGACGCTGATGGGGCTCTACGCGAACCTGCCGTTCCTCGTCGGCCCCGGCATCGGCGGCTCGGTGATCATCGGCGTGACGCTCGCGACGACCGAACATGTCGGCTGGCAGACGGGCCTCGGCATCGCATGCGTGTCCGGCATGCTGTTTTTCCTGCTGACGATCTTCGGCGCGCGCGGCGTCGTGATGCGGCTGATTCCGGTGCAGATCAAGCTCGGCCTCGGCGCGTCGATCGGCCTGTTCGTCACGATGCTCGGGTTGCGCAATGCGGGGATGGTCGTCGCGAACGCGAAGACCAACGCGTTCGCGCTCGGCGATTTCTCGCGGCCGGGCGCGCTCGTCGCGCTGATCGGCCTCGCGGTCGCGATCGTGCTGCAGGCGCGCAAGGTGCCCGGCGCAATCCTGATCGCGATTCTGGTTGCCGCCGCGGCCGGCGTGCCGCTAGGCGTCACGCATCTGCCGGCGTCGTTCGTGTCGCTGCCGCACAGTATCGCGCCGATCGCGTTCAGGCTCGACATCCGCAGCGCGCTGACGCTTGCGGCCGCGCCGTACCTGTTCGCGTTCTTCGCGGCGGAATTCTTCTCGACGCTCGGCACCGCGCTTGCGGTCGGCGCGAAGGCGAACCTGCTCGACGAACAGGGCAACCTGCCGAACATCAACCGGCCGTTCCTCGTCGACTCGCTCGCCGCGACGCTCGGCCCCGTGTTCGGCATTCCCGCGCTGACGGCGCTGATCGAATCGGCGGCGGGCGTCGAAGCCGGCGGCCGCAGCGGGCTGTCGTCGCTGGCGGCGGCCGTGCTGTTCGCCGCGATGCTGCTGTTCGTGCCGGTCGCGCTCGCGATTCCGAAAGAGGCGACCGCGCCGGCGCTGATCCTGATCGGGCTGTCGATGTTCGCGACGATCCGCCATACGCATTTCGACGACTTCACCGATGCGCTGCCCGTGATGTCGATGGTGCTGCTCACGCTGATGTCGAACAGCTTCGGCACCGGCATCGCCGGCGGGCTGCTGTGCTACGTGCTCGTCAAGCTGCTGGCGGGCCGCTGGCGCGACGTGTCATGGGGGCTCGTTGTGCTCGCGCTGCCGCTCGGCTATTACTTCTGGACCGTTGTGAAGCCGCACTGAGAAACGGCTTTCACGACGCATCGGCACTACCGCAAAAGAGACTGACATGAAGGCAACACCAGGTAACGTCCCGGCCGCGCGCACGGGCATCGAGATCACGCCGGCCCATCGGGCCTTCTTCCATGCGCTGCCGAAGGTGGAGCTGCATTGCCACCTGCTCGGCGCGGTGCGGCACGACACGTTCGTCGCGCTCGCGGAGCGCAGCGGCGCACCGATCGAGCGCGCGGAGATCGACGCGTTCTATGCGCGCGGCGAAAAGCCGGTCGGCGTGCTGCACGTGCTGCGCGCGCTCGACAAGTATTTGCTCACGCGGCCCGACGACCTGCGGCGTATCGCGTACGAGTATCTGGAGGATGCGGCCGCACACAACGTCCGGCATGCGGAATTCTTCTGGAATCCGACCGGCACGGTGCGCGTGTCGGGCATTCCGTATGCGGACGCGCAGGCAGCGATCGTGACTGCGATTCGCGACGCCGCGCGCGACTTCGGGATCGGTGCATGCCTGATCCCGAGCATCGATCGCGAGCAGGATCCCGACGAAGCGGTTGCGATCGTCGAATGGATGAAGGCGCATCGCGCGGATGAAGTCGCGGGGATCGGGATCGACTATCGCGAGAACGACCGGCCGCCGGAGCTGTTCTGGAAGGCGTATCGCGACGCGCGCGCGGCCGGCTTCCGCACGACAGCGCATGCGGGCGAGTTCGGGATGCCGTGGCGCAATGTCGAGACGGCCGTCGACCTGCTGCACGTCGATCGTATCGATCACGGCTATACGATCGTCGACAACCCGGCGCTGTGCGCGCGCTACGCGGAGCGCGGGATCGTCTTCACGGTCGTGCCGACGAATTCGTACTATCTGCGCACGCTGCCGCCGGAGCAATGGGCGGAACTGCATCCGATGCGCAAGATGCCGGGGCTCGGGCTGAAGATCCATCCGAACACCGACGATCCGACGCTGCACAAGGTGAATCCATCGGAAGCGTGGGAGCTGATGTTCAGCCACTTCGGCTTCACGGTCGCCGACCTGAAGCAATTCATGCTGAACGGGATCGACGGCGCGTGGGTCGACGACGCGACGAAGGCCACGTGGCGCGCGGCGTGGTCGCCGGAATTCGACGCGCTGGCCGCGACGCTTGCGGCGGCCTGAGCGCGCTGCGCGCAGTAGCCGCCGGTCGGCGTGTCAGCCGGCCGGCGAATCGTTCAGGTGGTAACGCAAGTCGCCCGCGAAATCGAACAGCGTGTAGTCGCGGAACGCGAAACGCCACGTGCCGTCGACGCGCTCGAACGCGTCGCGATAGCGGCCTGCCGCGATCGGTTGCAACGCCAGGCCGTCGGTGGCCTGCAGCACCGTGTAGTACGAGCGAGCCGTCGCGCGATGCGCGGCTTCGTCGATCTCGATGACCGGATTCGTAATCACGTGCTTCGTGCGTGGCGTGCCGCACGCGTGGCGCTTGACGCGCGCATCGAACAGTTCGAGCAGTTTGTCCGAGTCGATCGTCGGCGCATCTTCCGCGACCTTGAGCCGGGCATGCCGGAACAGCGCCGCCATGCCCGGCAGGTCGCCGGCATCGAGCAACTCCGCATAGCGGTACAGCAGGTTCGCGATTTCGACAGCACTTGCGCTCATGCAGCCTCCGGCATCGGTGGATGACGACGGCGATGGTGCGCGGCGTGCAGCCCTTCCGCTTCGTCCAGGTGGACTATGGCGGCACATCGACCGATCGCGAAGCCGGCTTCGCACGGGTTCGGCCGTCTCCGCGCGCCGCTTTACACCGCGGGCTGGCGTACACCGGTCGCGTTCGCTATATTGGCGTCCGGCGGCATCCGGTCGTGCCGCCGCCGCCGTGCGCCCCCGTGCCGGCATTCCGACAACAATTCGAACCTCGAGAGGCCCTGCCGTGCGCATTCCCGTTTTCTGTCTGATGATGCTCGTGTCGCTCTCCGCGCGGGCCGCCAGCGGCTGCGACGGCCTGCTCGGCGATTACGCGCCGGCCGCCGGCAAGCCCGCGACCATGCGGGTCGAGAAGGTGGGCGGCGACATCGTGCTGCGCATGCGCGACGCCGGCCGGTGGAGCGTCGAAACCGCCCCGACGCACGTTGCGGAACTCGATATGGATGGCCCGGAGAAGCCGCCTGCCGACGCGTGCATACTCGACGTGCCGGGCGGCGAACTGATCAAGATGCCGATTGGATCACCGTATCAGGTTACGTCGATCACGGGCAGCAATTTCACGACGAAGCATTCGACCACGGGCGTCCTGTTGCGGATGGAGCAGGGCTTCCAGGTCGACGGCATCGAGCTGTATCCGGTCGCGCGCAGCGGCGATTCGCCGCCGCCCCCCGCGAAGGCAGTGCCGGGCCGCGAGATCGCCAGCACGGGGCCGTGTCCCGGCTACCATGCGCCCGACATGAGCCAGGCGGACTTCGACGGACTGTCGGATCGCGTGCGCAAATACTTCGCCGGTCTCGACCCGGTGCAGCAGCGCGAATTCGTGTGCGGGCAGACGCTCGACCAGATCGTCGGCGACGGCTTGTCGTCGAACGACGCGAAGACCGTCGATTCGATGTGGCGCTGGCTCGACGTGATGCTGCACGCGCACCAGGTGCCGCGCGACGAGCATGGCAGCGACGATCGCTGGCGCGTGGCCGGCCAGTTGCTGCACTACAACCGTTCGGACGCCGATGCCAAGGCGTCGCCGGACCTCGAGCGCCGGCAAGCGCTCGTGCTGGACCTGCTGGTGCCGAACCTGCCGCCGCCCGACACGCTGCGCGACGGGCGCGAGGACCAGGCGAGCGATCTCGCCTCCGAACTCGTGAAACTGCCGGAAGCCGATGCGCTCGCCGCGCTCGGCAAGCTGCACGCGAGCGGCGCGCTGAGCTGGCAGATCCACGACAACAATCCGTACCATCTCGCCGACGCCGCGTTGTCCGACGCATTGAATCCGCCCGTGTCGGCGTCGGTGTTCGCGCTGCTCGTGAAGGATGCGAATCCCGTGGTGTTGCAGAGCGATACGCTGCTTCGCGGCGAGGTGATCGAGCATCACGTCGAGGGTGTGCGACGGCTGTTGGGTGTCGGCGTGAAGCCGACCGCGAAGGTGCTGGCCGATGCGGGCGACGATCCGGAGATGCTGCGGCTGCTGAAGGCGGCGGCCGCGCGCTGACGCGATACGCCGGAATACGATACGACGACGAGGGCGACCCTTCCAATGGGCAATCGAGCATGGCTTTATCTCCAGGCGGGTGACGGCGACGACGCGCGGACAATCGAGTTCGCGGAAAGCAAGAATCACTTTCCGCTGCTGTGGCGCGTGTTGCTGGCCGAAGGCGGTGCGGGCGACGCGGTAACGCATCAGCGCGTGTTCGGCGATGCGGGCACGCCGAACCTCGCCAGCGACGCGCGCGCCGCGCAGGCGCGCATCGGGCGGCTCGCGGCGTTCGTCGTCGCGCATCCGCTGCCCGGCGACGATCCGGCGCTCGCACGCCAGTTCGACGCGCTCGTGCGCCATCTCGGCGAATCGATCGACGCGCTGGGCGATGCGCACGGCGCGCCGCGGTTTTCCGCGAACCTCGATGAGCTGTCGTGGCTCGACGGCGGCGGTCCGGACGATTACATCGATCAGGAGCGTGCCAACTGCACCAGCCTGTGGTGGCAGGTTGCGAACTGCATGGATTTCCGCGACGTGCGCGGCCTGCGCGATGCGCTCGAAATCGACACGCCGGCCGACTGGCGCGACTGGGCTTGGGGCTTCGGGTTCGGTGGCGTGTCGCATCACTACTTCCGGCGCCAGGAGCCGCCGCGCGGCGTGACCTTCGCCGAGATGTTCGACGCCGGCGAGTTGCATGGAAACTGGCTCGACCACGACACGTTCAGCTTTCGCGGACGCAACGGCCTGTGGGGCGTCCGGCGTGAAGCCGACGATGCATGGAACGTGATCGTGCCGCCCGAGTGGGCAAGCCTGTGGCGCAGCGGCGCACACGACGACCGGTTGCTGTGGGTCGCGCGCGACGGAAAGGTCGGCCTGCTGCTCGCGGACGAAACCGGCGCGCGCGTCGTGTACGAACCGGCGTTCGACGCGGTGTGGGACTTCAGCGAGGACATCGCCTGCGTGCGGGTGGGCGAGCGGTTCGGGCTCGTGCGCACGGACGGCACGTGGGTGCTCGAACCGTCGCTCGACGATTTCGGCGAGTTCTCCGACGGGCTGGCATCGGCGAGCGTGGACGAGCGCTGGGGCTTCATCGACACGAACGGCGCATGGGTGATTCCGCCGCGTTTCGGCGACGTGCAGGAATTCGTGAACGGCAGCGCCGTCGCGGTATGCGAAGGCGAGCGCTGGGGGCTCGTCGGTCGCGACGGGCAATGGCTGGCGCGGCCGGAATGGGCGTCGCTCGAATGGTCGGTCGAGCACGGCGCGTTTCTCGCGCAGCGCGCCGATCACGTCGGCCTCGTCGATCTGAAAGGCCGCGTGGTCGTCGAGCCGCGTTACGCGGAAGTCGCGCGGCTGATCGACGTTGAACGGACCGAGACGCTGGCCGAACTCGGTGAGATCCGCCATATCGTGCGGCGCGACGACGGGCGCTGCGCGATCGTCGACGGGCTTGGCCGCGCGCTGACGCCGTTCGAGTTCGTGAACATGGGCGCGCTGTCGTGGTTGCCGGACGATGGTGCGGTGCCGCGCGAGCTGTTCAGGCGCCATGCGATCGGCATCCTGCCTGGCGAGCCGATGCAGGCCGCGATCTGCGATCTGGATGCGGGTACAACGATTACGCTGGGCCGGTGCGATGATGTGTCGGGGCTGTACTGGGGCAGCGGTCATGGCTGGCTGTCGGCCGTGCAGGACGAGGACGGCGACGACGTGCGCGTGGCCGTGTTCCGCGCGGACGGCACCGTGCTGCATCCCGCACGCTACACGAGGATCGGCGACGACACGCTGTTCGACCGTCATGCCGCGCGCACGTCGCTGATGCCGTGGTTCGTGCGCCGCGTCGCGATCGCGCGTAACTGGAGCGGCGGCGAACCGGTCGCGGCATTGCGCGACGGCGGCGCGCCGGTCTGGTTGTACGCGGACGGTCGCGCGACGACGACGCGTCGATGAATCGCAAGGCCGGCGGGATCCGCCGGCCGGCTTCGCGATCAACGGAAACTCTTCAACCAGTCGAACAGCCCCGGGTGCGGCCGCCGCTTCGGCGCGCTCGCCGGTGCGCTGCGCGGCCGGAAGTCCGGCGAGAACTAGCATCCCGACGAGCGTCGCGTGCTCGACGATGTCGAACTGGTTGGCCGATTGGCCGAAATAGGTGCGCGGCCTTTTCGACGTCATACGCGTTGTACAGGAACGGCACGGTGTTCAGGTCGATCTCGAGGATCTCGTCCTTGCTGTACACCGTCTCGATCTTGAACGCGGTTATCAACTGGCCGTCGGCCGACAGCACGCGCGGGGCGGTCGATGCGCGCCTTGCGGATGTCGCCGATGCTCGGCGTGAACGGCACGAACGCGAGCAGGACCAGCAGGCCGAGCACGGGTATCGCGGCGAGCGTTAGCGCGACGCCACGGCGCGTCGGATGGCGCAGGCGGTGCCATGCGCCGGCACCCCCAGCGCGCGGGTGCCGTCACGGCAGCGAAGCCACAGGTTGCGAAGAAACGGCACGAAGCGATTCACGGCGGCAGGAGCGCGGTCGGAGAAGGCGCGATCCTAGCAAACCGGGCAGCGTCGCCTGTGGCCAAAAAGCCCGTTTGCTTGCAGGATTGACAGACGATTACGTTTGTTGCCCGCGGACAACCTTTTGCTGCGCGCACGGCCGCAAATCCGCCGACGAATCGCGGCCGGCCAGCCCCGTACGAGCCGCAGCTTAACGGTGTTGGCCGGAATGCCGGGAATGAGGTCACCAGATCGTACGACGATGTTGTCGTTCGTGTCGGCACTCGAACGATTCGAACTGCTTTCGATGAAGGTTGATTCATGAGTCGCATGTTGCTGGCGCCGCTGCTGACGAACGGTATGTCGTCGGAGCGTGTCGTGCACCAGGCCGCGACGTTCCAGGTCGTCGCCGAGCCGATGCGCCTGCGGGCGCCGATTTCAACGGTTTCGGCTATCAGGGACCGGAGGTAGGATCGGAGGCGACATATTACGTTTCCCCCTATTTTCACTGAAAATGAAATATATAAGAAAGGAATATGGAATAGATGCATTTCCATAATATGCATTTCCGACCGGGAAAAAACGGGGCAAGATTGCAGCGTTCAGTGATGTGTCGACGCAACGATCGCACGTCGGACATTTCGATACATGAGGCCCGCCACGTGCCCCCGCGCATCTCCATTTTGCTCGTTGACGACCATGCGGTTGTGCGTGAAGGCTATAAGAGACTGATCGCGTTCGAATCGGACCTTTGCGTATGCGGTGAAGCCAGGACTGCGGCAGAGGCCTATCACGCGTTCTGCTCGCTGCGGCCCGATGTGGTCGTGATCGATGTGTCGCTGCAGGGCCCGAGTGGCATCGAAGCCATCCGCCGCATGCTCGCGCGCGAGCGTGCGGCGCATATCCTGATATTCAGTGTCCGTGAGGAATCGATTTTTGTGCGCCGTGCGCTCGCCGCGGGGGCACTCGGTTACGTGACCAAGGCCAGTGCATCCGACGTGCTTGTCAATGCGGTTCGGGCAGTGGCGCACGGCCATCGATTCCTGAGTTCCGACGTCGCACAGGCGCTGCACGCGAGTGATGCGTTTCGGGAAGGACAAGTTGACAGCGCGCTCTCGGCGCGCGAGTTCGAGGTGATGGGATTGCTCATCCAGGGGTATACATTGCTCGCCATCGCCGAGAAACTCGGTATCAGCCGGAAGACTGTGGCCAACCATCAGTCGACGCTCCGCCAGAAGTTCGGCGCGGACAATAGCGTACAACTTGCCCGCATGGCAAACCGGTTCGGTCTGCCGTTTCAACCGGTGCCAGGCAGTTGATTTCAGATCGGATTTTTCAGTGGAAGCATGCCGATAATTATTAGTAGTAGAAAATAAATTGAAAGATGATCCGTCGTCGAAGGTAGCGATATAAATATTGGATGAATGCCGGGGCGGCTTTCATCGGAGAGAACGATGAGAAAGAGAATCTCAGTTGCCGTGTTGTTTGGGAGGCTCATGCCGGCCGCGTGGGCGCAAACGAGCGTGACGTTGTATGGCCGCGTCGACGCGGGGCTCGAGTACCTGAACCACGTCACGACGGCACCGGGTCGAACCGGCACACGCTTCAGCGCAGAGGGGGGCGACTGGGGCACGAGCATGCTGGGACTGCGGGGCAACGATGATCTGGGCGGTGGATTGTCCGCGGTATTCAATCTCGAAACTGCGCTGCAAACGATGAACGGTACGACGGGAGGCGGACGGCTCTTTTCGAGGCGCGCCTCCGTCGGACTGAAAGACGATACGTGGGGGCAACTCCAGGCCGGGCACAACCTGTTCATCGATAGCGATGGCGTGCGGGCGTTCGACCCGTTCGTGCAGCAGGCAGTGTCGTCGGCATCCCTCGTGCGCGGGCGCAACTGGCAGCAGACCAGCAATAACGTGGAATACCACAGCCCAGTTTTTCACGGCTTCGATGTGCAGGCGCAATACGCGTTCGGTAATCAGGCGAGCGGCTTCAACAACGGTGCATCGTCCGAGTTCGGACGCTCGGACGGCGTGGTTCTGACGTACCGCTCGCCGTATTTCGACATACGCGGCATGTACGACGAACTGCGCGATTCGACCGGCAAGTTCACCAATGTCTTCACGAGTGCCCGTGAATATTTCGTCGGCGGAAACGTGCGGATCCAGAAGTTCACGATTCAGACGGCCTGGACGCACTATTCGGCGCCGGACACACCGGCCGGCCTCGCGGACAACGCGGATCATTTCTGGCTCGGTGCGACGTGGCAGGCGAATTCCCGCTGGTCGGTAACGGGCGCGGGCTATTACGTCCGCGTGCGCAGCGGCAACGGCGATGCGACGCACGATCCTGCCGGCCATGCGACGCTGTACGCGCTTGGCACGACCTACAACCTGAGCAAGCGCACCTTCCTTTACGGCACGGTGGGTTATGTGCGTAACGGGATTCACTCGGATTTCTCGGTATTCGCGACTCCGATGGGTACGACGCCGACCACCAATCCGCTCGACGGCGAATCGCAGGTCACGACGTATGTCGGCGTGATGCACACGTTCTGAAACGATAGATGAAGACGGCATCGATGATCGGCGTCAAGCGGTTCCGGCAGCGGCGCAGCGGCGCTCGTCCGTTTTTTCGACAACGGGCGCGGGCGTGCGGTGCGCTGGGCGCCTTGCTCGTTGCTCCGTCTCTCGCGTGGGCGCAGGCATCTGTGACCTTGTACGGTGTCATCGATACGAGTATCGAGATCACGAACCCTGGGGCGGGATGGGTGGCGCGGATGGACTCGGGTGCGTATCGCGGTTCGCGGATCGGCTTGCGCGGCAGCGAGCCGATTGGCGGCGGGGCGAACATTCTGTTCGTGCTCGAGAACGGATTTGGCGCGACCAACGGCACGCTCGATACGGCGGCCACGCTGTTCAACCGCCAGGCCTGGATCGGTGCGGGCGGCCCTTGGGGGGAAATGCGCGTCGGACGGCAATATTCGCCGATCTATATCCCCTTCAAAGGCGGGATCGATGCATTCGGCGCGGGAACCATTGCGTCCGGGCTGAACAACTTCTCCAAGATCACCCCCTACGCGAGTAATGCGATCACCTACCTGTCACCGAAAATCGCGGGCTTCGACGCAACGGTGATGATGTCGCTGCGTGCGGCGAGCGACAACGACGGCAACGGGCTCGCGGGCAACTTCGAAACAGTGTCGTACCAGTACGGGCCGGTACGGCTCGCTTACGGGCATCAGCAAACGCACGGCAGCGGTGCGTTGCGGGCGAATCTCGCCGGCGCGTCGTATCGCATCGACAAAGCCACTTTGTTTGCGGACTGGTTCAATGCGTCGGGCGGCAATGCGCCGGTTTATCACAACGACGGTTTTGCGGTATCGCTGCGCTACGCGTTCGCACCAAATCTCGATGCTTCGCTCGGCTATGCGTACGTGCGCGACCGTTCCGGAACGGACAACAACGCGGACCAGCTCAGTGCGATGTGCGATTACAGGCTATCAAAGACGTTGCAGTTCTACGCGGGTGCGGGCTGGTTGCGTAATCGTAACAACGCGACCTTCACACTGCGTGGCGTCAACGTAACCGGGCTTCCGCCATCGTGGCCCGGCTCTCTGGTGCGCGGTGTACAGATCGGCATGATCGATCGTTTTTGAATGCGCGGACTAGCCAAAGTGAGCGCAGTGGCAAGGCCGGGATTTTCTATCGCTGTTTTATGGAGAACTGAAAATGAAACGAGTGTTCAACAGGCAAGACGCAGATCGGCGCGCTTCGCCGCTATCCTGGCGCACTCCGGCTATCGCGACGGCCGTCGCTCTCGTGAGCAGCCTCGTCGCTGCGGCTCCCGCTGCCGCCCAAAGCGCGGGAGACTGGCCGATGGGCGGACAGAATCTGCACAATACCCGCAGCGCCGCGGGCGAACGCGCGATTGGCCTGAACAACGTGGCCAAACTGGCGCCTCGCTGGTCGATCGATACGGACGGTAACGTGTCCGCAACGCCGACGGTCGTCGCCGGTGTCGTCTATGTGCCTGACTTCGGTGGCTCGCTATGGGCCGTCGATGCCGCGACCGGACAGGTCAAGTGGCACAAAAAGGTCAGTGACTACAGCGAGATTCCCAACGATGCGTCGCGTACCAGCCCTGCGTACTGGAGAGGCACGCTGGTGATCGGACAGGGCACGCAGATCGCCAACAATCCGACTGGCGCCTACATGCTGGGCATCAAGGCCGAAGACGGCGCGCCGCTGTGGCGCACGCAGGTCGACACGGACAAGACCGCAATCATTACGAGTTCGCCGGTTATCGACAACGGGATCGTTTACGTCGGCGTATCGTCTCGCGCCGAGGCGTTGAAGGAGACACCCCAGTATCGCGGCAGCGTCGTGGCGCTCGACGCGACGAGCGGCAAGCTGTTGTGGAAGACGTACATGGTTCCGGAGGGCTACACCGGCGGTTCGGTCTGGGGCAACACGCCGGTCGTCGATCGTGAAACCGGCTTGCTGTACGTGACCACGGGCAACAACTTTACCGTTCCGGAAGGGGTTTGCCGGTATCCGGGGCAAGAGAAGTGCAAGGCAGCCGTACCGGGCAATCATATCGACAGTTTCGTTGCATTGAACCTGAAGACAGGCAAGATCGCATGGGCCACCCGTACGCTGGCCGCCGACATGTCGACGAACTACGATCACGACGACGGCCCGGACTACGATTTCGGCTCGGGGCCGAACCTCTACACGACGACCATCGGCGGGCACAAGCGCACATTGCTCGGTGCCGGTCAGAAGAGTGGAGTCTACTGGGCGCTCGATCCGAAGACAGGCAAGGTCGTCTGGCACACCCAGGTCGGCCCCGGCAGCCTGCTCGGCGGCATGCTATGGGGAACGGCTGCTGACGGCAAACGCATCTACGTGTCGATCGGCAACCTGAATCACGAGTCCGTCGAAGTCAATTCACCTGCGGGGATGAAGACGACCAAGGGCGGCATCTGGGCCGCGGTTGACGCGGCAACTGGCAAGGTGCTCTGGCGCACCGCCGATCCGCAGCAGATGATGGACACAGTTGCGATGTCCGAGGCTAACGGCGTGGTGTATGCGGGTTCGCTGGCAGGCAGTGGCGCCAATATGTATGCACTCGACGCGTTGACCGGCGAAATCAAGTGGAGCTTCGAGAGCGGTGGCGCCGTCGTGTCCGGTGCCGCGATCGTTGACGGTACGGTCTACTGGGGATCTGGTTACCACACCAAGATTCTCGGGCTGCCGTATGCCGGCGATAACCACAAGCTTTACGCGTTTTCGGTAGCGAAACAGTAAGCCGCCTTTGCCAGGTGTCGCGAGTCCACCCGCGCGAGTCGATATCTGCGCCCAGATACGAACGTGACATCGTCAGTGCGGGTGGCGAGCCGAGGACGGCGCGTCGCTCGCATAAAACCAGCGAGAAGCGACGGGAGACGCGGGTGCATGATTCACGGTTCGTGGATAGCCGACCGGTGACAAGAACAGCCCCGTCGGTCCCCTGGAAACGCGGCGAGCGTTTGCACGAACAAGAGAGAATCCGTCGGACATGAACTGCAAGCGCTAATTCGAATCGGTTCGATTCCGTTTCTTTGGTGTTATTTCGACACGAATACGTGTCAAATGTGTCGGCGCGGCTACCGTGATGCCAGCGCAATGCGCACCGGACTTCCATCGTTCGCACGATCGAGGCCGGTCTCCCGTTTTTTTATCCAAAGGGCTGCATTCTTCGTGAGCAATCTGAAACATGAAGTATGTACTCCGAATAATGTCAAGACGATATTCATCGATCTGCATCCGCAGGCGACGCTCGCGGACGTGCCAGTGAAGTAAGCGTCGGCTATTGGTCGCGGTCGCGGTCGCGGTCGCGTTGAGCGCGCTAATTGCCGACGATTTCCCCACACGCCGTTGATCGAGATCGAACGGTCTGGCGTAGTGACGTGCCCGTTTGAAAGAACGAGATCGATCGTGAAACAGGTTGCGCTCGCAAGCATTTAATCACGTGACGAGTATTCGAAAAACGACTCGATGAGCGCGATCGCCTGCGCGTCAATCAGCATGACCAGCCGGCGCCGCAAGTGCGGTCAACGACCGCGTTTGAATCGTGCCGGCCGGCGCGCAGGCACATAACCATCGATTCCATTCCCATGATGCAACACCTTCCTGATCTCGACGCCTGGGCCATCTTCGCGCGCGTCGCGGAAACCGGCTCGTTTGCAAAAGCCGCCGAGCTGATCGGCACGTCGCAGTCGACCGTGTCGAAGGCCATCGCACGCCTCGAGAACCGGCTCGGCACCATGCTGCTGTACCGGACGTCGCGCAGACTGTCGCTGACCCCGACGGGCGATTTGCTGCGCGACCGTGCGATCCGGCTGCTCGCGGATGCCGAACTCATCGAGAACGAGGCATCCGCTCAGGCGCTGGAGCCGCACGGCCTCGTGCGCGTGAATGCGCCGATGTCGTTTAGTCTCCGGTATCTCGCGCCGGTGCTTCCGGCGTTTCTTGAGCGCTACCCGAACGTCGACGTCGATCTCATGCTGAGTGACCATCTGATCGACGTCGTTCCGGGCGGCTTCGACGTCGCGATCCGGATTGCCGAACTGAACGATTCGACGCTGCGCTTCCGCAGGCTCTGCGCAGTCCGCCGGCCGCTCGTCGCTTCGCCTGCCTACCTGGACCGGTACGGACGTCCGGCTCACCCGCGCGATCTCGATCGACATGTATGCCTCACCTACACGAATCTGCCGACGCCTGGTTGCTGGCGGTTTCGGCACGCCACGTCGGGTGACAAATTTTCGGTGTCGGTGAACGGACGCATCCGCGCCAACAACGCCGACGTGATCCTGCCCGCACTGGTCGCCGGGTACGGCCTCGCGCTGCAGCCCGAATTCCTGGTTGTCGATGCGCTGCGGCATGGCGAACTCGAGGAAGTGATGCACGACTGGAAGATCGCCGACATCAGCGTGAACCTTGTGACGCCACCCGGCATGCTGCGTACCGCGCGCGTCGCGGTGCTGCTCGACTATCTCGCCGAGCAGTTCACGACTGCACCATGGGCGCCGCCCGTGGGCTGAACATCTTGCTGCGCGCGCGCTGACGTTACGGGCGCTTTGATCCATGGAATCACGCGTCCCGGAGAGGCCGCACTAAGCGGTTCAAGGCGGCAGGAGCGCGGATGGAAGAGGCGCGATCCTGGCAAGCGACACACATGCGCCTACAACCTTTTACGGCTTGCGCGGCCGCGATTGCGCCGACGAAACCACGTCCGCGAGCCGCTGCGCGGCCGCCTCCATGCGCTCGCGATCGAACCCGCCGAAGCCGAGCACGAGACCCGGCCGCGCGGTGCCCGGCGCGAACATCGGCGACACGGCGCGCACCGCGACGCCTGCTTGCGCGGCGCGCGCGACCACGTCGAGATCGTCGATCCCTTCGGCGAGCCACAGCACGACGTGCATCCCCTGGTCGCCCGGCTGCACCCACGCGCGTTCGCGCGGCAGCCGCGCGCCGAGCGTGTCGATCAGCAGCGCGCGCTGTTCCGCATAGACGCCGCGCACGCGACGAATATGGCGGTCGAGATGCCCTTCGGCGATGAACGCGGCGAGCACGTGCTGATCGGCGGTCGGCGCATGGCGATCCATCAGCACGCGTGCGCCGCAGAGTGCGGGCACGAGATCGTCGGGCGCGATCACGTAACCGAGGCGCAGCGACGGAAACAGGATCTTGCTGAACGTGCCGAGATACACCACGCGCTCGGGATCGAGCCCCTGCAGCGACGGGAACGGATAGCCTTCGTAGCGCAACTCGCTGTCGTAGTCGTCCTCGACCACCCACGCGCCATGCGTGCGCGCCCAGCCGAGCAGCGCGTTGCGCCGCGCCATGCTCATCGGCATCCCGAGCGGATACTGGTGCGACGGCGTGACGAAGGCGGCGCGCGCGTTCGGCGCGAGCCGGATGCCGGCTTCGACGTCGATGCCGTCGGTGTCGACCGGCACCCGAACCATCGTGTCGCGCCGCCCGGTGCTCTCGAGCAGCGCGGTGATGCCGCGATAGGCGGGATTCTCGACCCACGCGCGATCGCCCGCGCCGAGCAGGATCTGGCTCGCGAGGTGCAGGCCCTGCTGCGTGCCGCTCGTGATCACGACCTGATCGGCGCTGCAGCGTACCGAGCGCGAGCGGCGCACGTAGTCGGCGATCGCTTCGCGCAGCGGCAGCGCGCCTTGCGGGTCGGCATAACCGGACGGCGCACCGGCGCCGCGGGCGCGCAGGCGGTTGCCGAGCCGGCGCCAGATGTCGTCGGGCGCGGTGAGCCCGATGGGCACCGAGATCGCAAATGGCACGGCCGGCAGCGGACGGAATTCGCGGGCGATCCGCGCGAACGTCGCGGCCGGTTCGGGCAGGCCGGCGTGGGCGGCGCGTTCGGCAAGTTTGCGGGCGGCGGGCGGCTGATCGGCCGGTAGCGGTTCGGCCAGCGCGTTCGCGACCCGCGTGCCGGCGCCGCCGCGCGATTCCAGGAAACCTTCGGCGACGAGCTGCGCATACGCGTCGACGACGGTGCCGCGCGCGACCTGTAACGACGCCGCGAGCAGCCGCGTGGACGGCAGCGTGTCCCCGGGCCGCACGTCGCCGCGGCGCACGGCGTCGCGCAACGCCTGCGCGAGCTGGCGGCTCAGGTCGCCGGCCGCGCGGTCGAGCGCGCCGAGCGACGGGATTTCGACGATCCGGGCGGTTCTTGCCATGATTCTGGTCTTCTGAAATTGTTCTAAACCGGCTCTACAGCATAAACCAGTTAGCGATCACAATCAGGGCATGACGCGTCACCCGCTGGCCCGTTTCTTCCAACCCCTGTCCGACCGTGGAGCCGCCATGTATGTCCCCGCCGATTTCGCCGAATCCCGTCCCGACGTGCTGCGCGAGCTGATCGTCCAGCATCCGTTCGGCAGCCTGGTCACGCACGGGAAGAGCGGGCTCGACGCGCATCACCTCCCGTTCGAGCTGCTGCCGGGCGACGGCGGTCTCGGCGAGTTGCATGCGCACGTGTCCCGCGAGAACCCGGTCTGGCAGGACGTCGCGAACGGCGACGAGGTGCTGGTGATCTTCCGCGCGGGCGACGCGTACATCTCGCCGACCTGGTATCCGAGCAAGCACGTCGCGCATCGGCAGGTACCGACGTGGAACTACGTGGTCGTGCATGCGCACGGACGCATCACGGTGCGCGACGACGAGAAGTTCGTGCGCGGCGTGGTCGCGCGGCTGACGCGCACGCACGAGGCGTCGCAGCCGGTGCCGTGGAAGATGGGCGATGCGCCGCAGGATTATCTCGACACGATGCTGCAGGCGATCGTCGGGCTGCAGATCGAGATCACGCGGCTGGTCGGCAAGCGCAAGCTCGGGCAGAACAAGTCGGCGGCGGATATTCGCGGGGCGGGCGAGGCGTTGATCGCCGACGGCAACGCGGCGATCGGCGAAGCGATGCTGGCGGAGGCGGACCGCAAGAATGAATAATCTTGCGATCGCGAGGTGAGGGGTTCCTCGCCTGGACCACAACATCGCGAATCGGCCCTCTCGGAAAACCTTGATCGTAGCCGCGTGACGCGATAGTGCATCTCGAAGTCGATTGGGTTCCTTGAAACGGAAAGGTTGAGTCCGCAACTATCTTGAGGGAATTCATACGTCACGGATTATGAATCCGAGGGGCACGTAATTGCTATTTTCCAATCGCTTTTCCCCCGGCCGCTCTTGTCACCTGTTTCGGGCGTTTTCCACCTTCCCCAGCCTGCGCCAGCGCCCCCCGAATCGCAGGCTCCGTCTTGTCGTACGCGCCTTCGCCATAGCGCATATAGACGACCTTCCCGCTCGCATCGATCCGGTACAGCGCAGGCCAGTACTGGTTCCCGTACGCACGCCACGTGTCGTAGCGATTGTCCTGCGCGACCGGATACCGGATGCCGAAGCGCTTGATCGCATCGGCGATGTTCTTCGGATCGCATGTATCCGGCGAACCGCGCATGTGCAACGTTGTGTGTCGCCACGACGGCGCGATACATCGGGATACAAATGCGTGCCGGCGCTGCGGTATAAAAGCGGACATCGCCCGCCGCCACATCACGACACGGACTCATGGGCAAGATCGACCACGTACTGATCGTCGACGACGATCGCGCGATTCGCGAACTGATCGCGGACTACCTGGAGAAGAACGGCATGCGCGTGTCGCTCGCCGCGAACGGTCGCGACCTGCGCAACGTGCTGGACGACGGCGCGCCCGCCCTGATTCACCGTGACCGAGCTCGACCAGGCGACCACCAACCTGATGATGGGCTACATCGAGCGCGAGCTCGGTCGCGCTGCTCGACAGCATCGTGTGCGACTACACGGATGCGGGGCAGGACGTCGCGCTGCACAGCGGCGGCCCGCTCGCGCTGACGACGCGGCCGAAGTCGCTGCGCCGAATCGTCGGCAACCTCGTCGGCAACGCGCTGAAGTTCGCGGGTGCGGCGGAGATCGCCGTGCAGGCGGCGCCGGGCGGCGGCACGGTCATCGCGGTGCGCGCACGCGATGGGGGGCTCGCTCACGCTGAGCAACCGGCCGGACGGCGGCGGACTGGAAGCGCGGTTGACGCTCGTGAACGCGGCATGACGCGTTGTTGCGGGCGTCGAATTCACGCCCGCGGCAACGCACTCACGCTCATCGCTGCAAATGCGCATCGACCAGCGGCGCGAGCGTGTCTGCATGGACGGCCGCGAGATCGTGCCGGCCGCCCGGCACGACGTGTAGCTGCGCGTCGGGCAGCCGGTCGAGCAGGCGCTTGCCGGCCGCGACCGGGCTGATCGGATCGTCGTCGCCCCACAGCAGCAGTGTCGGCTGCGCGATGCGGCCGATGTCGTCCGACAGGTCGGCCCGGAACGTCATGAACCAGTCGGGAAGCTGCGGGTTCGCTTCCGCAAAACCGGTGCGCCAGTCCTGTGCGCCGAGTCCCTGCATGTCGAGGCCGCCGGACGTGACAGTCAGCACGAGGTGCGTGACGTGTGCGGTGCGCTCCAGCGCCGCGCGCATCGCGATCACGCCGCCCATCGATTGCGCGATCACGGCGGTCGGCCGGTCGATCGCGGCCAGCACGTGACGCACGAGACCGTCGAAGTCGTCGATGGCCGGATCGCGCGGCGTGTCGCCGAAGCCCGGATACGCGACGATCCGCCGCTCGGCCGGATGCGCGAGCCGGCTCGCGAGCGGTTGCCAGAAGGCGGTGCTGCCCGATGCACCGGGCAGAAAAAGCAGTTGCGATGGAGCGGGCATGGCGGATCGGTTTTCCAGTGAGCGAGGCGGGATGGCGGGCGAGCGGCGATGCGTCAGCACCGGCCGGTGCGCAGCGCGACGGTCCAGTCGTCGCGGCCGCGTGCTGCCGCGGTGGCGGCGGCCGTGTGCCAGTCGTATTCGACCGCATGGAATTCGGCATGCCAGCCGGACGGCGTGCGCGACACCATCGCATAGCGCGCATGCGGCGAGCCGGTTTCGATCCGGTGCGGATGCGGTTGATCGTCGGTGTACGCCTGCAGCCCGACGCTGCCCGGGTTGACGATCAGCCGGCCGTCGTCGAGCTTCGCCATGCGCGGCACATGCGTGTGGCCGCACAGGATCAGCGACGCGGATTCGTCGCCCGCGCGCTGCGCGATTTCATCGGGCGTCGCCGCGCGGCAGCCGTCGGGCGTGACCGTTTCGAGGAAATAGATCAGGTCGCTGGCGGGTGTGCCGTGCACCAGCAGCACGTCGTCGCCGAGCGTCAGGCGTTCGGGCAGCGCGGCGATCCATTTGCGATGATCGTCGCGCAGCGTGTCGTGCGCCCAGCGGTCGGACAGCCGCATCGATTCGCGCTCGCCGGTCAGCAGTTGTCGTTCGTGATTGCCCTTGATGGTCGGCAGGTCGAGTGCGATCAGGCGATCGGCGGTTTCGGCCGGGTGGAGCGGGCCCGACACGATGTCGCCGAGATTGACGATCAGGTCGGCGCCGCGGCGGCGCACGTCGGCGAGCACCGCGTCGAGCGCGGCGAGGTTGCCGTGGATGTCGGACAGTGCGGCGATTCTCATGGCGGGAAAGTCGATGGGGGGAGCGGCGATTGTCGCCAATTCGGCGCGGATCGTCCAATCGCGTCGACGGCGCGCGCACGCATGTCGCGCATCACGCGCCAGTCGGTCAATCGGTCGCGAGGCGCGCGTACATCGCGAAGTCGCCCGGCACGCCGCGCACCATCCGGTATGCGCGCAGCACCCCTTCGCACCGGTAGCCGCACTTCTGCAGCACGCGCGCGGAGCGGGCGTTGCGGGTCAGCACGACGCCCTGGATGCGCATGAAGCCGCCTTCCGCGAGTGCCCACGCAGTGACGCTCGCGCACAGCGCGCTCGCGATGCCGCGCCCCCAGTGCGACGGCGCGACGTCGTACGCGATCTCGGCCGTGCGGTTCGCGGTGGACACTGTATGCAGCCCGATCGTCCCCGCGAGCGCGCCCGATGCATCGTCGACGATCGCGAGACGGCGGATCGAATCCGGATGAGCGGATTCGATGCCGTCGAACAGCGGCAGCAGATCGTCGCGCGCATGCAGGTTCCAGCTCGTGTGGCGCACGACGTCGGGGTTCGACAGGTACGCATACCACGCGTCGAGGTCGGTGCGGTCGAGCTGGCGAAGCGACAGGCCGGCGAAACCGGCGCGGGGTGACGCTTCGATTCTCATCGCGTACCCGCGGTGAACGAGGCGGCGTGCATGGCGGCGCGCCTACGCAGCATGACGCCGATACAGCGCGAGCGAGCCGGCCAGCGCGAGCAGCATCGCGCCGCACGTGCGTTCGAGCCACAGCGCGCCCGAGCGCTTCAGCAGACGCACCGCGCGTGCGCCGAGCAGCGCGTAGCCGAACATCACCGCGCCGTCGAGCAGTGCGAACGTGAGCGCGAGCGCGACGTATTGCGGCGCGAGCGCTGCCGACGGATCGAGGAACTGCGGCAGGAATGCGGAGAAGAACAGATAGCCCTTCGGATTCGTCACCGCGGTGAGGAAGCTCTTCGCGAAGATCGACGCGTTGCGTTCGGGCGCCGCGCCGCCGTGCGCGACGGCGACGTCGAGCGCGCCCTTCGACGTGAGCAGCCGGATTCCGACGTATGCGAGATAGGCGGCACCGAGCCACTTCACCACCGAGAACCAGAACGCCGACGCCATCAGCAGCGCGCCGAGGCCGAGCGCGACCGCGACGATCAGCACGAAGTCGGACAGCATCGCGCCGGCGAAGCCGTAGGCCGCGCGGCGCACGCCGTAGCGCGAGCCGTTGGTCAGTGCGAGCAGCACGGTCGGGCCGGGCGTCGCGATTCCGACGAACGCGACGGCGGCGAAGATCAGCAAGGTCGTTTCATGCATGACGGAGGCTCCTGGTGGCAGGTGCGCGCCCGATTATCGGGCGCGGCGGGCAGTGCTGTACAGGCATGACCGTCGCGCGGCCAATTATCTCGATATTGGCAAGAAGCTGTTTTCATTATTGCTCTTTCAAGAGGAACCGGTTCCAAATACCATGGCGGCGCCGCGGCGGGCAGAGGGCCGCTGCGGCATCGCGCGCGTGTCGCACGGGCGCGGCCCCGCGTGCGTGCGCGGCCGGCCTCGCATTGCCGGCGGATTTCGCCGGCCGCACGCGCTACTCGCACAGAACAACGGGCCGAGCGCCCGGAGACGCTAAAAACCATGAACAAGCAACTGATCGCAGCACCGCTGCTGCTCTCGCTCGCGGGCATCGCCTCCGCACAAAGCTCCGTCACGCTGTACGGCATCGTCGACGCGGGCGTGACTTACCGCAGCAACGAACGGGTCGGCTCGCCGGGCGCCTACACCGGGCATTCGGATGTCGGCCTGACCACCGGCAACCTGTCCGGCAGCCGCTGGGGCATCAAGGGTTCCGAGGATCTCGGCGGCGGGATGCGCGCGCTGTTCGTGCTGGAGAACGGCTTCGACATCACCAACGGCACGTCGGGCCAGGGCGGCCGCCAGTTCGGCCGCCAGGCGTTCGTCGGCGTCGGCAGCGACCGCTACGGCACGATCACGCTCGGCCGCCAGTACACGTCGCTCGACGACTTCGTGAGCCCGGTCGGCCCGTCGTCGTTCATCGGCGGCTTCGGCGCGCATCCGGGCGACATCGACGATCTCGACCAGACGGCGCGCGTCGACAGCTCGATCAAGTACACGAGCGCGAACTACGCGGGCTTCACGTTCGGCGCGCTGTACGGCTTCGGCAGCCAGCCGGGCAGCATGAAGCAGCGCAACACGTGGAGCGTCGGCGCGGCGTACGCGGCGGGGCCGCTGCGCGTGGGCGTCGGCTACGAGCACTCGGACAACAGCAAGACGGGTGCGACCGACCCGACGTCCGGCAAATGGCAGAGCACCGACGACGGGCTGTTCAACTCGTCGATCAACGAAGGCTATGCGAGCGCGCAGTCGCAGCAGGTCATCGCGACCGGCGCGACGGTCGACCTCGGCCCGGCCGTCGTCGGCGTGAACTACAGCAACGTGCAGTACCGCAGCGGCGCGCAGTCGCTGTTCAGCGGCCATGCGACCTTCAACGTCGCGGGCGTGTTCACGCGCTGGAACGTGCGGCCGCAGACGCAGCTGTTCGCCGGCTACAGCTACACGCGCGGCAGCAGCGTCGACGGCATCGACGACCGCGCGCAGTATCACAACGTCACGCTCGGCGCGGTCTACGACCTGTCGAAGCGCACCAGCGTGTACCTGCTCGGCGCGTACCAGCACGCGTCCGGCACGACGCTCGACGCGCTCGGCCAGCCGGTGGCCGCGACCGCGTCGGTGTCCGACAAGGCGAACGGCCACTCGTCCGATTCGCGGTCGCAGGCGATCGTGAGCCTCGGCCTGCGCCAGAAGTTCTGACGCCGAGCGCGACCGGCGGCCCGCCCGGGAGGCGTGGCACAGGTCGCGCGGCACGCCTCTATACTGTCGCCTCCCTTTCTGGAGGCGACATGACCCGAACCCGTTCCGCTAGCTGCCTGTGCGGCGCCGTCACCGTCACGCTGCACGGCGAGCCGGCGGCGCGTGCGAATTGCCACTGCGCGACATGCCGCGATTTCTACGGCATGCCGATGCTGTCCGCGACCGCATGGCAGCTGGAGCAGGTGTCCGTCACGGGCGCCGACGCGACGTTTCCGCATCCGTCGAAGTCGATGTCGCGCACGTGGTGCCCGGCGTGCGGCGAGATCGTGTTCGGCACGAACCGGCTCGGCATGCGGGTCGTGCCGAACAGCCTCGCCGCGCGTGCGCATGGCGGGCAACTGCCCGATGAATTGCAGCCGACGATGCACCTGTTCTACCGGCAGCGCGTGATCGACATCGTCGACGCACTGCCCAAGTATCTCGATGGCTGGGACGGCCCGACGCTCGACAGCGCACACTGATCCGCACCGGCTGCACGCGCGACCGGCGTGCGGCCGCGATCGCTCGCTTGCGGCCGTCTCTTCGCTCGCCGCGTACACGGCACCCTCCTCGTCGGCCATTGCCTCGCGCGACGCATCGCATCGCTTCACCTCTTCACGATTTCCGCAGTCACCCGGCACGCGTCGCGCGCATTGGGACGCGCAACGCCGAATGCGCCGGACATTATTTTTCCTCTTTCATTCCAATTTCGATTTGTAATCATCGAGTCGATTTGCCGGCAATGAAAAAGCAATGCGTATGTATCAGAAAAAATGACGCGCCCGCATTGAATGATCCGGAAGAAAATTCCGGGAAGTGCAGGCTCCGGACCTGCTGTCTGACGGCGCGTAGCAGTGTTATTCCCGGTCTTGCACTGCATCGGTGAAATCAGATTGCGCGGTAAAGGAACGTAACAGTTAATTCGCGGCGGGATTGATCTGGATTTTTAAGAAATCACCAATGTTTCATATGCGTCGAATTACAGTGTCGAGAAACAATCGTCCGGGAGCATCATTCATGTTAGTGAAACGAATCCGCGCGGTATTGCCCGGAATATGCATTGCCATGCTGGCGTCGGTGAGTCACGCGCAGACGTCGTATTCGACGGACTGGCTCGCCAACACGTTCGGCACGCTGAGCACGCACGTCGGCAACGGCGCGCGCTCGCTGTGGGTCGCGCCCGAGGGCGTGATCTACACGGCGTCGCGCTGGGACGAGAACGCGGGCGGCGTGGCGATCTACCAGAACGGGCAGACTCTCGGCACGATCGGCATCCACGACGAATTCCAGGGCGGCGCGATCACGGGCAACGCTACGTCGTTGTTCGTCGCGCTCGGCTACAACCGCACGTTCGGCAGCGGCTCGGTGGGGCGCTACAACCGCGGCACGAACCAGCGCGACCTGCGCATTCCGGTCAGCACGTGGACGGGCATCCAGTACGCGGACGTGATCACCGGCCTCGCGACGGGCGGCAACCTGCTGTACGTGAGCGACTTCTACGGCAACCGCGTGCGCGTCTATACGACCGACGGCGTGTGGCAGCGCGACATCGGCGTGGCGGGGCCCGGCGCACTGGCGCTCGACGCGTCGGGCAACCTGTGGGTCGCGCGCAAGAGCGCCGGTGCGGTCGCGCAGTTCAACCCGACCGGCACGGCGATGAGCACGATCCAGATGGCCACCGGCGCGCGGCCGGCGTCGCTGTACTTCGATGCGCCGAACGGGCAACTGCTGGTGGGCGACGAAGGGCCCGACATGAACATCAAGATATACACGCTCGCCGGCCAGCCAACGCAGGTCGGCACGTTCGGCGTGCAGGGCGGCTATCTCGACACCGCTTCGGGCATCAAGGGGCAGGTGGGCGACAAGCGCTTCACGCGTGTCGCGGGCATCGGCAAGGATGCGGCCGGCAACCTGTACGTGCTGAACAACGCGTGGGGCGGCGGCTGGGATCTCGGTCGCAACGGCAGCACCGACCTGCATTCGTACAGCCCGACGGGCGTGCTGCAATGGAAGCTGCAGGCGCTGAACTTCGAGGCGATCGCCACGCCCGATCCCGTCACCGACGGCACGTTGTTCTACAGCGGCAACAACATCTATACGGGTACGGCAGGCGGTACGTTCGTCGCGAACACGGTCGATCCGTTCACCTATCCGAAGGACCCGCGCCTCGACATGAACGACTATCAGCGCGGCCAGCATTTCGGCCAGCTCGCGATGGTGGGCGGCAACCGGATCCTCGTCGCGTCGGGCCAGAATCCGGGCAACTTCAACTTCTATCACTTCAACAGCGCGAGCGGCTACATCGCGATTCCGGACGGCTCGATCCCGGGCAAGCCGTTCAACACGAATCTGCAGGTGACGGCCGGTTTCTCGATCGACGACAACGGCGACGTGTGGGCCGGGCTCGACCGCACCAACAACATCTCGCACTATCCGATGACCGGCTTCGATGCCACCGGCAAGCCGTCATGGGGCAAGCCGACGCAGATCCAGATTCCGCGCACCGTGCTGCCGCTCACGCGGATCATCTACCAGGTCGACAGCGACACGATGATTCTCGCGCAGGGCATCTCGGGCAGCTGGGACTGGACCGCGATGGACGGGCACATCGAGGTCTATCACGGCTGGAAGGGCGGCAACATGAGCGCGCCGAACCCGGTGATCAACCTGACGAGCGCGAACCCGAAGTCGATCGCGGCAGCCGGCCACTACCTGTTCGTCGGCTACGTGCACACGGTGCCGAACATCGACGTCTACGACCTGAACACCGGCAACCTCGTCACGACGCTGACGAACTCGAACACGTCGGCGATGGACGTCGGCAACGACGTCGACTCGATGTACGGCGTCCGTGCGTACCTGCGCTCGACCGGCGAGTACGTGATCACGAAGGACAACTACAACGGGTCGAGCATCGTCGTGTATCGCTGGCATCCGTGAACCCGCGACCACGCGCGCCGCGCCGCGCACGTCACGGCGCGCCGAGCACGCGGCCGTTCACCTCGCGTCCGTACATCGAGTCGGGTGTGTCGTGGAACTTCGCGCGGGTGTCCTGCACCGAGCCGGTGAAGCGCGGGTCCTGCGGGCGCTCGTGGCTGTCCATGAAGGTCGCGACGTCCCACGCCTGCTGATCGGTCAGCGTGCCGCCGAGCCCGAGCGGCATGTTGGCCTTGATGAAGCCGGCGGCGTTGCGGATGTCGCCCATCCCCGCTCCCCAGTTGAACGAGCGCGCGCCCCACAGCGGCGGGAACGCCGGCTGGCCGCCGCTCGATTGCCCCTGGCCGTCCGCGCCGTGACACAGCGCGCAGTGCTGCGAGTAGACGGCGGCGCCGCGCGCGTAATCGGCCTTCTGCGCGGGCGGCGGCAGTTTCGGGAAGCCCTGTCCCGGCAGTTTCGTGCCGACCGGCGCGCCTTTCGCGAGCCAGTACGAATAGGTTTCGAGCGCGACGAGGACCGGATCGCCGGCCGGCGGCGCCTTGCCGTTCATGCTGTAGCGAAAGCACCCCTGCAGGCGTTCGGCGAACGTGTTCACGTGCCCGTTCTTGCTGCGGTAGGCCGGATACAGCAGGTACGCGGCCCACATCGGGCTCGAATCGGGACGGCGGCCCGCGTCGAGGTGGCAGCTCGCGCAGGTCAGCTTGTTGCCGACGTACTTGCCCGCGTATTCGGGCGTGTGGAGGAAGATCTGTTCGCCGAGCTTCACGGTCTTGCCGAAGTCGTCGGCGGGAAGCGCGGATTCGGCGGGCGGCGTGAACGGCTTCGCCGTGGCAGCGGGCAGGGCGGCCGCCGGTGCGGATGCCGCGGCCGGCGTGTCCTGCGGTGCGGCCGCGCATGCGAGCGCGGGCATCCAGGCCGCGCCGAGCAGCGCGGCGCGGGCGCGGCGGATCAGCTTCGTGCGGTCGATCATTGCTTGTCTCCGTTCGTGGCGCCGCCGCGCGCATAGTAGGCGGCCACCGCGTCGATATCGGCATCGGACAGCTTGCCGGCGATCATCGGCATCAGCGCCATCGGCCCGGGGGCGCGCGTGCCGTGCTTCCACGCATTCAACTGGCCGGCGATGTAGGCAGCCGGCTGGCCGACGAGCGGCGGAAACGCGGTGCCCACGCCGAGGCCGCCCGCGCCGTGGCATTGCGCGCACGCGGGCAGGCCGTCCGACCAGCGTCCGCGCGTCGCGAGCCATGCGCCGGCGTTCGCCGGATCGATCGATGCGGTGCCGGCTGCGATCGCGGCCGGCGCGGGCAGGCTCGCGAAATACGCGGAGACCGCCTCGCGCTCGTGCGCCGACAGCAGTTTCGCGAGCGGCTGCATCACGGGATTCTGGCGGCTGCCGTCAGCGAACGCGGCCAGTTGCGCGGACAGGTACGCGGCATTCGTGCCGGCGAGCCGAGGAAAGCCTGCGGCCGCATTGCCTTCGCCCTGCGCGCCGTGGCAACCGATGCATGCGGCCACGCCCGTGGCCGTGCCCTGGGTCGCGAGCGTCTTGCCGAGCGTCGCGTCGTCCGCGTAGGCGCGGCCGGCCAGCAGCGCCGCGGTGGCGAGCAGCAGCGGCGCGAACCGGCGTCGCGGTGTGTCGAGCGAATCGTTCACGTGTCCCCTCCTTGTTGTCTGTCTTGTTGTGCACGCAGTCGTGCCGCGGTGCGTCAGCCCGCGCCGGGCCGGACCTGCTGCGGTGCGGGATGCGGCGTCGGCGCGCTCGCGTCGTAGCGGCCGAAGCCGTAGCGCTCGAAGATCCGGAACGCGTCCGGCGACCGGATGAACGCGAGCCACGCACGCGCGGCTTCCCGGTGCGGCGCGTTCCTGACCATCGCCCCCGCGTAGATCGCCGTCGTATTGTGCGCGGATGGAATGTCGATGTGCATCAGCGGATGCCCGACCTGTTCCTGGAACGCGGCTTCCGACTGCCACAGCACGCCGGCGTCCGCACGGCCCTGCATCAGGAACAGCGCGGTTTCGCGATGATGGATGTGCGTGAGTTCGGTCGTGCCGTCGCGCACCTTGTCGTCGTAGACGGTGCGCGCGAGCGCATCGCCGCCGGCCTTCACGAGCGACGCGCGAATCTGCCGCGCGACGCCTTCGAATTCCGGGTTCGGCATCGCGAGCTTCACGTCGGGCCGCGCGAGATCGTTCAGCGACGCGATGTGCTTCGGATTGCCGGCGCGCACCATGATCGTCAGCCGGTTCGTCACGTACGGCACGGCCGGGCCTTCGAGCGTGCCGTTCGCGATCAGCGCGTCGACCTTGCCGAGCCCCGCGAAATACGCGTCGGGCTTCACCGTCCATGTCATGTTGCCGACGGTGATCGTACCGCCGGCCTGCATCTGCTTCGCGAGCAGGCCCGGCGGGATCGTTTCCCAGTAGATGCGGCCTCGGTATTCGGGATGATCCGCCTCGAACTTCGCGACGAGCGGCGCCATCGCGAAGAAATAGTTGCCGCCGACGTACAGCACGAGCTTCGGCGCGGTGAGGTCGCCGTGGAAGTCGGCGAGCACGTCGACTTGCGGCACGGTGAATTCGAGGCCGCGTTGCGTCGCGTCGTTGTTGCGACCGTCCTGCCACGGCGGAAAGACGCTGGCGGTCGTGGCGGCCGGTGCGGCGAGCGATACCGCCGACGTGCCGCAGAGCGTGGCGAGCGCGACATGCAGCGCGGCGCGCCAGCGGCGTCGCGACGGGGAATGCATGGGGATCGATGCCATCGCGCACCTCACTTCGCGTAGGTGAAACCGGCCTGCTGCAGCTCGGGCAGCGTGCCGACCGCGCCCGGCGTGACGATGGCGGACGGAATCACGTGATTGGTCAGGTCGGCCGCGAGGGCGTCGAGCGGCAGCTTGTCCGGATTCGCGTTCGCGCCGTCGAGCCGTTCCGCGAGTTCCCAGATGGCGTTGTGGCACGACAGGAACACGACGCCGCGCTGCAGCAGCGCCGCGATGCTGTTGTCGTGCGACGAGAACGCGCCGTCGGCCAGCTCGTGATCGTCGGCGTCCCTGGCTTGCGCGGGCTTCGCGGCGAGCAGCGTGTTGGTCGCGAATGCGGCGCCGGCGAATTTCGCGAGACCGTATTTGTCCCACGCCGTCTGGTCGAACAGCGCGAGATGCGCGGTGCCGTGCGTGGCCGACACGACAAGGAAGTCCGGGTGGCGGAACGACCAGATCTGCGCATTCAGCGCGTTGCGCATCAGGTTCAGCCACGGGCCGCCGAGCTCGGTGTTGTCCCATACCTGCTTCGGGCCGCCGCGATAGCCGATCACCTCGGTGAGCGCGGCGTGATCCCACTGATCGGGCCGTTCGAGAATCATCGGCACCGTCTTGAAGTCGCGCCGTCGCGGCGCGGCCGCAAGGCGGCGCGTGAGGTCGGCGAGGTGCGTCGCCCCGCCGGGCAGCAGCGCGCCGGGTTCGGGCGTCGCCGCCTGCGCGACGCGCGATGCGCCGAGCAGCGCGGAGCCGGCCGCGAGGCCGAGGGTCTTGAGCGCGTCGCGGCGCGCATGCCGGTCGGACATGGAGCTCTCCCGATATCGTTTTTGTTGGGGGCGTGCCGCTTCGCCGTGCCGAGGCGGAGCGTGCCATTGCGTTGCCAGTCTAGAGGCGCGCGACCGATAACGGAAATCGCGATATCGGATGGGAGCTATTCGAGGGTCCGATGATTGGCTGAAACGACCGCGCGGCGCGACGCCGGCAAATGCGGCTTCGCGCTGAGCGGGACAACGGCACGGCGTCAGTGTGCGGTGTGCTCGCGCAGCACTTCCGACGGCCGCGTGTTGCGCACGAACACACCGGCCAGCACCGCGCCCGCGAGTGCGATCGCGCCGGCCAGCACGAACGCGGACGCGAACGAGCCGCTGCGATCGACGATGAAGCCCGTCACGGCCGGCCCGATCACGCCCGACAGGCTGCCCATGCAATGCAGGAAACCGCTCACGCCGCCGACGCGGGCCGGATGCACGACGTCCTGCACGATCGCCCAGTAGATCGCGCCGGTCACGTACAGGAAGAACAGCGACACGGACATCAGCGCGACCGCGCCCTGCGTCGACTGCACGGCGCCCGCGACGGCCACGCACGCCCCCGCGCCGAGCAGGCAGGTGACGAGCACGATCCGGCGCGACAGCAGCAGGTTGCCGGTGAGCCGGTAGAGCGCATCCGAGATTGCGCCGCCGCATGCGAGGCCGACCGTGCCGACGAGCCAGGGCACGACGGTGGCCACGCTCATCTCCTTGATGTTCAGGTGGTGGGCGCGCACGAGGTAGCTCGGGAACCAGCTCAGGAAGAAGAACAGCACATAGTTGTAGCTGAAGAACGCGGCGGCCGTCGCGAGGATGCGCGGCTGGCGCACGTAGTGCGACAGCGTGTGTGCCGGGGTCGCCGCGCCGGACGCCGACGACGCGTGGGCGGACGCCACGGCGGGCGCGCCCGGTGCCGTGTTGACCGGCGTGGCCGGACGGTCCGACGTCGACATCATCCACACGACGACCCACGCGAGCCCGATGGCGCAGACGATCCAGAACGCGGGCCGCCAGCCGAACTGTGCCGCCAGCAGACCGACGATCGGGCCGGCGATCGCGCCGCCGAGCGGCGAGCCGGCGCTGAGCAGCCCCATCGCGGTTGCGGCGGCGTCGCGCGGCAGCCAGTTGTTGACCATCTTGTTCGCGGCCGAGCACAGCGGCCCTTCGGCCATCCCGAACAGCAGCCGCACGATCAGCAGGCTCACGAAGCCGACGGTCAGCGCGGTCATTCCGCAGAACACCGACCACAGCCCGACCGACAGCACGTACACGAGCTTTGGCCCGAGCCGGTCGGACGCGAGCCCGCCGATGAAGTTGAACAGCGCATAGCCGATGAAGAACGTGCTGAACACGAGGCCCATCTGCACGGCATTGATGCCGAGATCGGTCTGCACGATCGGCGCGACGATCGACAGCGCCACCCGGTCGAGATAGTTGATGCCGTACACCATGAACAGCAGGAACACCGTGAACCACGCCTGCGACTTCTGCTTCATCTCCGTCTCCTTCGTGCCGGTGGGCCGGCCATCATGTTCGTGTCTCGTCGATCGTCCGCCGCGTCGGCAACGACGTCGGCGGGCAAGGGCATTGCGCGGTTCGCGCGGCGGCGGCGAACCGGGCGGGCGGTCGTTCAGCGCGCGTACAGCGGCGCGAGCAGCGCGTCGGTGCCGTGCGTGCGCAGCGTCGCCAGATGCGTACCGACGCGGGCGATCAGCGCGTCGGGCCACGCGACGTCACCGGCGAGCGCGGCGCTGCCGAGCGCGGCCCGGACCGCGCCGCCGGCATCGCCGGCCGCCGACAGCGTCGCGCCGAGCGCGCCCGCGCCCGGATCGCTGATCGTGAGCGCGCGGCCCGCTTCGTCGCGCGCGGTGGCGACGTAGTGCAGCCAGAGCGCCAGCGCGCGCTCCAGATACGGCCGCTCGATGCCGGCCGCGACGCTTTCGCCGAGTGCGGGCAGCCAGCGCAGCGGCACCTTCTGCGTGCCGTCCATCGCGATCTGTTCGGTGCGATGCGCGAGCATCGGATTGCGAAAGCGCTGCACGAGCGTCGCGCAATAGCCGCGCGCGTCGTAACCCGGCGGCACGTCGACGGTCGCCAGCAGGTCGCGCGTCATCACGCCGTCGACGAGCGCCGCGATGCCCGGATCGGCCATCGCATCGGACACGGTCGCGCGTCCGCGCAACTGCCCGGCATACGCGATCGCCGAATGCGAGCCGTTCAGCAGCCGCAGCTTCATCGTTTCGTACGGCCGCACGTCGGCGACGAGGTGCGCGCCGGCGTCTTCCCAGCGCGGGCGCGGCCCGGCGAAGCGATCCTCGATTACCCATTGCGAGAACGGCTCGCAGACGATCGCGGCCGCGTCGCGCGCACCGAGATGCGTTTCCGCCCAGTCGAGCGAATCGGGCGTGGCGGCCGGCACGATCCGGTCGACCATGCTGTTCGGGAATGCGACGTCGTCGCGGATGCGCCGTGCGAGCGCGCCGTCAACGTGTTCCGCGTAGTCGATCAGCAGCGCGCGCAGCGTGTCGCCGTTCGACGTCATGTTGTCGCAGCAGACGATGCTCAGCGGTGCATGCGCGGGTCGCAGCCGCAGGCCGGCGGCGATCACGCCGAGCGCGGTGCGCGGCGTGTCGTGCGCCGCGAGATCCTGCTTGAGCGCGGGGTCGTCGAGATCGAGACCGCCGCCGGGACGGCGGCAATAGCCCTTCTCCGTCACGGTCAGGCTGACGATCGACACGGCCGGATCGGCGATCAGCGCCAGCAGCGCGGGCAGCGATTCGGGTGCGAACAGCGCACCGTGCACCGCACCGACGATGCGCGTGCGCGCGCCGTCGCCGTCGCGCTCGGTCACCGTGTACAGATGATCCTGCGCGGCGAGCAGGTCGACGGTATGGCGCCGCCGCAGCTCGACGCCCACGATCCCCCAGCGCAGGTCGCCCTGTTCGAGCACCGTCTCCGTATGGAGTGCCTGGTGCGCGCGATGAAACGCGCCGAGGCCGATATGGACGATGCCCGTGCGGACCGCGTGCCGGTCATAACGGGGGCGGCGCGTGCCGGGCGGCGCGGTGCGCAGGAAATCGGGGGCGGATGGCATGACGGTCTGAACGGGTTTGTACCATGGTAGATTGTGAAGTCCGTGCAGGTTATTTCGAGTTAATCCGCGAAGTTATCGGTGTAAACGCTAAATCGCCCGAATCTGATTGCTTATGTACCATGGTAGTTATCGATATCGAGTCGGATCAAGCCACCACCATGAGCGAAGCGGCAGCACTGGAAGAAGAGGACGTCGTCGTCACGGCGTTGCAGGGGTTCTCGCTGGACGAGAGCCGGTCGTATACGGAGCAGGTGCATGCGCTGCTGCGCCACGCGATCGTGCGCGGCGCGCTGCCGCCGCGCACCGCGCTGTCGGAGGCGGTGATCTCCACGACGATCAAGGTCAGCCGCACGCCGGTGCGCGAGGCGTTCGCGCAGCTCGCCGACGAGCGGCTCGTGCAGATCATCCGGAAGGTCGGCACGCTGGTCGCGCCGATTCCTGTGTCGATCCTCGAGGAAGGGCGGTTCGCGCGCAGCACGCTCGAGTGCGCGAACCACGTCGAGCTCGCGCAGAAGATCACGCCGGCGCAGCTCGCGGAGCTGTCGCGGATCATCGATGCGCAACGCGATGCCGTGGCCGCCGGCGACGTCGAGGCGTTCTTCGATCTCGACGAAGCGATGCACGGCCGAATGTTCGCGTTCGCGGGCCGGCCGCACGTGTGGGAAATGCTGCAGCCGATGAAGCGCCAGTTCGACCGCGTGCGCTGGCTGCTGCTCGATCGCGTCGAGGATCACGCGCGCCGCGCGCTGCAGGAGCACGAGCAGATTCTTGCGCACATCGCGTCGCGCAACATGGCGCTGCTCGGCGCGTCGGTCGCGATGCACGTCGACCGGATCGGCTCGCATCTGCCGGAAGTGCGAAGCCGCGCGCCGCATTACTTTGTCGACTGAAACGCCCGCTGGAGGAGCGCAGTGAAAATCGAACGTTTGCAGACCATCGTCACGTGTCCGGGCCGGAACTTCGTGACGGTGAAGATCGTGACCGACGAAGGGGTGTACGGCCTCGGCGACGCGACGCTCAACGGGCGCGAGCTCGCGGTGCGTGCCTATCTGGAAGACCACGTGTTTCCGTGCCTCGTCGGCCGCGACCCGCGCAACATCGAAGACATCTGGCAATACCTGTATCGCGGCGCGTACTGGCGGCGCGGACCCGTTACGATGACGGCGATCGCCGCGATCGACATGGCGCTGTGGGACATCAAGGGCAAGCTGGCGGGCATGCCCGTCCATCAGTTGCTCGGCGGCAAGAGCCGCGACGGCCTGATGGTCTACGGCCATGCGAACGGGCGCGATCATGAAGAAGCGGTCGACGCGGTGCGCGAGCACATCGAGGCCGGCTACCGCGCGATTCGCGTGCAGTCCGGCGTGCCGGGGCTCGACAAGGTGTACGGCGTCGGCAAGACGGCCGGCGCGTACGAGCCGGCCGAGAAGGGGCTGCCGCCCGAGGAGCCGTGGGACACCGCGCTCTACCTGCGCCACACGCCGGAGCTGTTCCGCAAGGTGCGCGACGCCGTCGGCGATGTGCCGCACCTGCTGCACGACGCGCATCACCGGCTCACGCCGATCGAGGCCGCGCGCCTCGGCCGCGATCTCGAGCCGCACCGGCTGTTCTGGCTCGAGGATGCGACGCCCGCGGAGAACCAGGACGCGTTCCGGCTGATCCGCCAGCACACGACGACGCCGCTCGCGGTCGGCGAGGTGTTCAACTCGATCTGGGATTGCAAGGACCTGATCCGCGACCAGCTGATCGACTACATCCGCTCGACCATCGTGCACGCGGGCGGCATCACGCACGTGCGCCGGATTGCCGACTACGCGGCGATGTACCAGGTGCGCACGGGTTTCCACGGCGCGACCGACCTGTCGCCCGTCTGCATGGCCGCGGCCGTGAACTTCGGGCTGTGGGCGCCGAACTTCGGCATCCAGGAACTGATGCCGCACAGCCCGCTGACCGATGAAGTGTTTCCGCACAGCTACCGCTTCGAGGACGGCTATCTGGTGATGGACGACGTGCCGGGCCTCGGCGTCGACATCGACGAGACGCTGGCCGCGAAATATCCGTACGAGCGCGCGTACCTGCCGGTCGCCCGGTTGCGCGACGGTTCGATGTGGAACTGGTGAGCGGCGAAGATCCGAAGGAGAGAACCGAAATGTTGAGCGTCGTTGTCGATCGTCCGAACAGCATGAGTGTGCGCGAGGTGCCGCTGCCCGCGCCCGCCGCCGGCGAAGTGCGCGTGAAGGTGCGCTACGCGGGCATCTGCGGGTCGGACCTGCATATCTTTCACGGCAAGAATCCGTTCGTGTCGTACCCGCGCATCATCGGCCACGAATTCGTCGGCACGATCGAGTCGGTCGGCGCGGGTGTCGACGCCGCGCGGCTTGGCGAAACCGTCGCGGTCGATCCGGTGATCAGTTGCGGGCATTGTCACGCGTGCACGATCGGCCGGCGCAACGTGTGCCGGCACCTGAGCGTGCTCGGCGTGCATCGCGACGGCGGCTTCAGCCAGTACACCTGCGTGCCGGCCGGCAATGCGCACCGGATTCCGGAAGCGATCGCCGATACCTGCGCGGCGATCGTCGAGCCGTTCGCGGTGGCCGCGAACGCGACATCGCGCACCGGCGTGCTGCCGGGCGACGTCGCGCTGATCTACGGCGCCGGCACCGTCGGGCTGACGATCCTGCAGGTGCTCAAGCGCGTGTACGGCATTCGCGCGTTCATCACCGACCGGCTCGATGCGCGGCTGCAGCTCGCGCGCAAGTGCGGCGCGGCGCAGGACGAGGTCATCAACACCAGCGTCGAGTCGCTGCCGGAGGCGCTGGAACGGCGTGGCGTCGACGGCGGCCCGACGCTGATCTTCGATGCGGTCTGCCATCCGTCGATTCTCGAGGAAGCCGTGAGGCTCGCCGCGCCGGCAGGGCGGATCGGCGTGCTCGGGTTTTCGTCGGAGCCGTCGGCGATCGTGCAGGCGGAGCTGACGAAGAAGGAACTGACGCTGGCCGCATCGCGGCTCAATTGCGCGATGTTCCCGCAGGTGATCGACTGGATCGGTAGCGGGCTGATCGAACCCGAGCACATCGTCACGCACAAGGTGGGCTTTCGCGACGTCGCGCGCGCGTTCGAGATGGCCGAGCGCAATCCCGCGGAAAGCTGCAAGATCCTGCTCGATTTCGCGGGCGGCTGATACCGGTTCGTGTCGACGGCCGGGGCGTGTCGCGCGTGTCGCGCCGCGTCGGCCGAACGATGCGATCGCTCGTCGCCGGCGAGCCGGAGCGGCGCGAATCCCGCGCGCCGATTCGAGAGCAGCAGCGGGATCGGACACAACGATATCCAACATCAGGAGACATGCATCGTGACCCGGATTGCCTTCGAGGAAATGCAGCGCGCGATCCATGCGGCGCTCGTGAACGCGGGGATGCGCGAACGCGACGCCGAAATCTGTGCGCGGGTGCATACCGAATCGACCTGCGACGGCGTCAATTCGCACGGCATCAATCGCGTGGCGCGCTTCGTCGACTATCTCGACAAGGGGTGGGTGAACGTCGACGGCGCGCGTGAGCGGGTCAAGCAATTCGGTGCGATCGAGGTGTGCGACGGCCATCGCGGCCCCGGCATTCTCAACGCGCTGTCCGCGACCGACCGCGCGATCGAGATCGCCGACGCGCAAGGCGTCGGCATCGTCGCGATGCGCAACGCGACCCACTGGATGCGGGGCGGCACCTATGGCTGGTACGCGGCCGAGCGCGGCTACATCGCGATCTGCTGGACCAACACCGAAGCGTGCATGCCCGGCTGGGGCGGCAAGAACACGCGCGTCGGCAACAACCCGTTCGTGATGGCGGTGCCGCGCGCGCAGGGCCATATCGTGCTCGACATGGCGATGTCGCAATACTCGTACGGAAAGCTGCAGGCCACCCGACTCAAGGGCAAGAACATGCCGTTTCCCGCCGGCTTCGACAGCGACGGGAAGCTGACCGCCGAGCCAGGCCCGATCGAAGCGTCGATGCGCATCTTGCCGATGGGCTACTGGAAGGGCTCGGGCTTCGCGATCATGCTCGACGTGCTCGCGGCGGTGCTGTCCGAAGGGCTCGCGACGAACGGGATCGATGCGATTCAGCAGGGAAGCTGTACGGGCTGCTCGCAGGTCTTCATCGTGATCGACCCGCGCAAGCTCGGCGGCGAAGCATTCACGAACCACGTGGCCGACGGCGTGGCGGACTACGTGAATACGTCCGAGCTCGCGGAAGACAGCAGGGAGGTGCTCTATCCGGGGCAGAGCGCGCTGCGCACGCGGATCGAGCAGCGGCGCGACGGCATCGTCGTCGACGACGGCATCTGGGCCGACGTGCTCGCGCTCGCGGAGCGGCGGGCGACGCCGCATGCCTGACGGGAAGGCGGCCGGCACGCCGGATCGGCGCGTGCCGGCCGTTGCCGGAACGAACGTGCCGACCGGATCCATTGCTGCGTAGACGCATGTTTTAATCTGGAGAACTGATCATGACGGCGGATGTCGCGCTTGCGCCCGATGCAGGCATCGAGGCACGGAACGAAGACGCGTTGTACCGGAAGGTGATACTGAGGATCGTCCCGCTGTTCTTCCTCGGTTTCATCATGTCCTATCTGGACCGCGTCAACATCGGTTTCGCGAAGTTGCAGATGGCGGCCGATTTCGGCCTGACGAATGCGTCGTTCGCACTCGGCGCGAGCGTGTTCTTCTGGGGCTACATGCTGTTCGAAATTCCGAGCAACCTGATCCTGGGGCGGGTCGGCGCGCGGGCATGGATCGCCCGGATCATGGTCACCTGGGGCATCGTGTCGATCCTGATGGTCTTCTCGCGGAACGCTGCGGCGTTCTACTCGCTGCGGTTCCTGCTCGGCGTGTGCGAGGCCGGCTTCGTCCCGGGCGTGATGTACTACACGAACACGTGGCTGCCGGCCCGGCGTCAAAGCGGCATGTACTCGCTGTTCCTGATGGCGTTGCCGATCGCCGTCGTGTTCGGGGCGCCGCTCTCCGGCGCGATCATGGAGACGATGAACGGCGTGGCCGGCATCCACGGCTGGCAGTGGCTGTTCCTGCTCGAAGGGCTGCCGTCGGTGGTGCTGGGCGTCGTGATCCTGATGCTGCTGCGGAACAAGCCGGCCGACGTGGACTGGCTGAGCCCGCGCGAGAAGCAGATCATCGAGGCGAACGTCGCGAAGGAGGCGGCCTTCAAGTCGCATCGCGTGGCCGATGCGTTCCGCTCGCCGAAGATCTATGCGCTGATCGTCGTGATGATCCTGTTCAACACCGGGTTCTACGGTCTCACTTTCTGGATGCCGACGCTGTTTCACGACGCCGGCGTCGCGAACAGCCTGGACGTCGGGCTGCTGACGGCCATCCCGTTCGGCGTCGCCGCGCTTTGCATGTACGTGAACGCGCGGCGCGCCGAGCGCTCCGGGCGGCTGCGCCGGCACGGCGTGGTGCCCGTCGCGCTGGCCGCGATCGGCCTGTTCGTGGCGACGGTGGCGCACGACAACTTCTGGCTTGCGCTGGTGATGCTGACCGTCGCGACGTCAGGCATTCTGTCGCTGATGCCGATCTACTGGACGCTGCCCGGACGCGTGCTGTCCGGGCCGGCCGCGGCAGCCGGCTTCGCGCTGATCAATGCATGCGGAAGCCTGTCCGGCATCCTGGGCGCGATGATCATCGGCTACGCGGGCCTGCGGATCGGCATGACCATCCTGGCGGGCGCGCTGTTGCTGTGCAGCGTCGTGTTCTACCGGGTCTGTCCCGCCACGGCGGAATAGCATCGCGGGGGGCGGCACGGCCCGTTGCGGCGCGCGGCGGTTCCGTGATATCCGCCGCGCCGTTTCACCGCGTGCCGGATGGTCAGAACGACACCGTCGTCGTCAGCGTGACGAGGCGCGGCTCGCCGACCGCGACGATCAGGTTGCTGTTGCTCGACGGATAGTAGGTCTTGTCGAGCAGGTTCTTCACGTTGAGCTGGATGCGCGTCGGAAACTTGCCGATCGTCGTTTCGTACGCCGCGAACGCGTCGACGGTCACGTAGCCGGGCAGCGTGAAGCTGTTCGCGGTGTCGCCGGGCCGCGCGCCGACGAGCCGCGCACCGCCGCCGAAGCGCCAGCGTCCGGGCAGGTTCGCAATGGCCGTGTCGTACACCGCGAACAGGCTGCCGGTGTGGCGCGCGACGTTGACGAGCGGCGTGTTGCTGTCGCGGTCGTTCGCGTTCGTGTAGGCATAGCTGCCGATCAGGCTCAGGTGGCGCGTGATCTGCCCGGCGACGTCGAGCTCGATCCCGCGCGAGCGCGCGGTGCCGATCGTCGACGTGAGATCGCCCACCGTGACCGCGACGTTGCGCTTGTCGATCTGGTAAGCCGCGAGCGTGCCGGTGATACCGGGCTTCAGGCTGAACTTCAGGCCGGCTTCCAGCACGCGGCCGAATTCCGGCGCGAGCGGCGACGCGACATTCGATGCAACGTTCGGCTTGAACGAGCGGCTCACGTTCGCATACGCGGTCAGCGACGGTGTGAGCGCATACGCGAGCCCGAACTGCGGCAGCCACACATTGCCGTGCGAGCGGTCGGCGAACACGAACGGCCGGCCCATCCCCGATTCCTGCTGCCAGTCTTCCCAGCGCAGCCCTGCGACCGCGGTCAGCCGGTCGGTGAGCTTCACCGAGTCCTGCACGATCATCGAGTACGTGTGGCCTTTCGAAAGCGAATCGCTCTGCTTCGTGCTCGGCGTGCCGCCCGGCGCGAGCAGGCCGTAGACGGGATCGTAGAGATCGAACCCCTTCGTCGCGGTGCCGCGGATCGTGTCGCCGCGGAAGCTGCGCTGCCGTTCGTATTCACCGCCCACATACAGCGCGTGATTCATCCCCGCGAGCGTCAGGTTGCCGAGCAGGCCGAGCGTCGCGATCTGGTCGGAGTCGTTGCGCCCGAGGTTCGCATCGGACGAGCGCGACAGCATGCCGGTCGCGCTGTTGAACGCGGTCGCCCGGGTGATGTACTGATCGTAGCGGTCGCGGCCCCAGCCGTAGGTCGCGCGCACGCGCCATGCGTCGGAGAAGCGGTGCTCGATGCGCGCGCGCAGCGTTTCCTGGATCCCGCTGCTTTGCGCCCACGCTTCCTCGTAGCGGCGATAACGCAGTGCGTCGTCGGGGCGGCCGTTCACGAGCACGGTGCCGCGATCGAACGGCGTCGTGTAGTCGACGTACTGGTAGCTGACGTCGATCGACGTGTTCGCGTCGTGCCACGACAGCGCGGGCGCGATCAGCGCGTCGCGTTCGCGGCCGAAGCTGCGCCAGTAGCGGCTCGTGTCGTATTCGCCGGTGAGCCGGAACGCGAGCGTGCCGCCCGCGACCTGGCCCGGCTTGCCGAGCGGGCCCGTCAGGTCGAACTGCGCGCTGCTGCCGCCATGGCTCGTGCGCGATGCCGAGATCGAGCCGCCGAACGCGTCTTCCGGCTTGCGCGTGACGAGATTGATCACGCCGCCCGGATCCTGCATCCCGTACAGCAGCGAAGCCGGGCCCTTCAGCACTTCGACGCGGTCGATCGTCGCCAGATAGCTGTGCAACACCGGCGTGCGCACGCCGTCGACGAGCACTGACCCGTCATTGTTCGAACCGAAGCCGCGCTTGATGAACGCGTCGCGCGTGCCGCCGAGCGTGTTGGTCTGCGTGACGCCGCTGATGTTGCCGAGCACGTCGTCGAGCGAGCGCGCCTGCTGGTCCTGAATCACGCTGCTGCTGACCACCGCGATCGATTGCGGAATGTCCTTGATCGCCCGGTCGCCGCCGCCGGCGACGCTGCTGGTGCGCGGCTGATAGCCGACGGTCGGGTCCGCGGCCGCCGACGCGCTGACGCTGATCGCCGGCAGTTCGCGCCCGGTGGGCGGTGATGCGGGCGTGGGCGACGCTGCTGCCGCGGCAGGGTCGGCGGGCGCGCGATCGTCGGCGGCCGCATGCGCGCCGCTTGCGACGCAAAGGGTGATCAGGGCAGGCAGGCTCGTGCGCCACGGACGCGAGGTCCGGGCGCGGCGGGGCGGTCGACGGGATGGCATGAATCGGTGAGTGACGGAGTGCTAAGAATCGGGTCGCGGACCGCAGCGGCTTCGCCGCGGCAGGGTGCGCATGATATATGTAATGATAATCATTTGCAATTGTAATAATGCTGATCCGGACTGTGCGCCGCGATTGCCGGGCCGGCGGGCATTTGCTACCGTAGCGCCCAAAATCAGAAGCAGTGAAATTCAATGAGAGCCGGGGGCCGCACCATGTCATCTACCTGTCACGTCGCGTGCAGCGCGACGCCGCGCACCGCAGCCGACCACGCGGGTGGTGAAGCAACGCCGGCGCGTTCATTTCGCACTGCGTCGGGCAGCCGGCGCAGCGCCGCCTTCAATCACTTCAACCACCACGTTTGACGGGAGACCACCCCATGAAAAGGATTTCCGTGCCGTTTGCGGCGGCCGCGCTCGCGGCATGTGCGATGCTGACCGGCGTTCAGCAGGCCGTTCATGCCGCGCCGGCTGCCGAGCCTGCGATCGATGCGCACTACGGCACCGTGATCGAGGCCTACACGCAGGACATGAGCACCGCGAAGGCGAAATACGACGGTAAGCGCCTCGCATTCGTCGGCGCGGTGATCCGGATGGGCAGCGACCCGGGCGGCACGTACTTCGGTGCGTTGACGACCGACGGCGAGCAGTTCGATACGCACTTCGACGTGGCCGACCAGGATGGGCTGAAGCCGAAATTCCCCGGCGGCGAGATCAAGCCGTTTACGGCATCCGCGAATTTCCGCTTCAGTTGCGTAAACGAAGGCTATATCGACGCGCCGGTGCTGCCGGGGCTGAAGCTCGTGCATTGCCGGCTCGCCGATTGACGTAGCGCCGTGGCCGGCGCTCAGAATTTCTGCTGGATGCCTGCCATCACGCCGAGCTGATTCATCCCGGTGCCGACCGTCCCGCCCGCGGCGACCGCGTTCGCGGCCAGTGCGCTGTTGAACATGTAGCCCACCGACGTATAGACGGTCGTCCGCTTCGACAGGAAGTAGTTCGCGCGGCCCACGAGCAACGTGGCGTTGGCGCCGTCGGCGCTTTCTCGGCGCTGCAGGTAGCGCACGCCCTGGAGGTCGAGCGCGAGGTACGGCGTCGCGTAATACGTGCCGCCGGCAAACACGATGTCGGCCTGCAGATGTTCGGCCGCCGCGAGGTTGCGGCGGATCCAGCCGGCGCCCAGTTTCGCGGGGCCGATCTTCACGTAGCCGGCGACGATGTCGCGCGTGTCGGTGTAGGCCGGATTGTTCAGCGGCGCGAGTGCACCGCCGCCGCCGCGCATCACGTCGTGCGACGCGGCAAGTCCGAAATTGCTCGCGTCATACGCGATCATCGCCGTGTATTGGCGGCATGCGACGATGTCGCCCGCCACCTGGCCCGCGCAGCCCGTCGCCGACGGTCCTGCCGGCCCGGCCGCGTCGCGCCCGAAGCTGTACGTCGCGCCGAGCGTTACGCCGTGGAACGTGCCCTTGTAGCCGATCGCATTGTCGCTGCGCGCATTCGGCAGGTACGAGTCGAAATCCGCCATCGAGTGAATCGACGGGCCGATCACGTCGGCATTGGTCAGCACGATCATCGACATGTTCATCTGGCGGCCGAGGGTCAGCGTCCCGAACGGACTGTTCACGCCGACGTTTGCCTGCCGCCCGAACAGGCGTCCGCCGTAGTTCAGCGCGCCGGTGCCGGGCTGGAAGCCGTTCTCGAGCACGAAGAAGGCCTGGTAGCCGCCGCCGAGATCCTCCGTGCCTCTCAGCCCCCAGCGCGACGGTACTTCGCCGGTCAGCGTCGGCATCCCGGTGAACGACCCGCCGTGTGCGGCATTGTTGTAGTAGGACACGCCGGTGTCGACGATCCCGTACAGCGTGACGCTGCTTTGCGCGCAAGCCGGGCCGGCCAGGGCCAGCGTCAGCGCCGTGGAGCATGCGACGCCCAGTTTCATTTTCATTGCTGTCTCCAAACAGTGTGTAGATGTACTTATCTATTTTTATCGGGTCGCCCGGTGACGACCCAGGGTGCCGACGGGTGTCGGCGAAACTGCAGCAGTCGTGCGTTACGACATCGCCGGATCGCGCTGCCCGCGCAGCGCCCGGGCGGGCCCGCAGGCCACGGCGACGGCGATCGCCGCGCCGGCCATCGGCACGAGGAATGCGAGATAGAGATGCGACACGGACCAGCCGTCGTCCAGCAGCGCGCCGACCGTCATCGGCGACAGAATCGCGCCGAGGCGGCCGATGCCGACCGCGAGGCCGATGCCGGTCGTGCGGATTTCGGCGGGATAGGGCGTTGGCGACAGCGCATACATGCCGGCCACGCATGCGTTGATGACGGCGCCGAGAAATACCCCGACCGTCAACCCGATGCCGAGCGAGCCGGTGTTCGCGCCGAACACGACCATCAGTGCGCCGCCCAGCAGCAGCGTGGCGCCGAGCAGGTTGCGCAGGCCGACGCGGGTCGACAGCAGGCTGAACAGCGACGCGCCCGCGATGCCGCCGAGATTGAGCAGCACGCCGCCGGTCACGCCCTGCGACGCCGACAACCCGGCCTGGACCAGCAGCTTGGGCGTCCAGCTCACGACGAAATAGAAGCTGCCCATCACGAGAAAGAACGCGATCCACAGCGCGATCGTGCGGCGCGTGAGCGGCGGCCGCAGGACCGCCGTCCAGCTCGACGCGGGCGCTCCGGTGTCGGTGGACAAGGCAGCGGCCGGCAGCACGTCGATCGGTGCGCGCTTCATTCTGGCGAGGATGCGGTTGATTTTCCGCAGCGCGTCGTCCGGGCGTTTCGCGAGCAGGAAGTCGAGCGATTCCGGCAGCAGTGCGAGCACCATCGGGATCGACAGCAAGGTCAGGACGCCGCCGAACGCAAACACGCTGCGCCATCCCCACGTCGACAGCAGGTAGCCGGCCACGACGCCGCCCGCGGTGGCGCCGATCGCATAGCCGGTCGACTGCATGCCGATCGCGGCGCTGCGCCATTTGTTCGATGCGTATTCGCCGCTGATGACGGTCAGGCTCGCGAGCATCCCGCCGATGCCGAGCCCCGTGTAGGCACGTGCGACGGCGAGCTGAAGCGTGTCGTGCGTGGCGGCGCACGCGAGCATTCCGGTCGAGATCACGACGAGGCAGAGCAGGATGATCCGGCGGCGGCCGACGCGGTCTGCGAGCGGTGCGATCAGCACCGAGCCGATGCCCATGCCGGCGAGGCCGGCACTGAGCAGCAGGCCGATTTCCTTGCCGCTCAGTTTCCACTCGGCCGCCAGATGCGGCGCGGCAAACGCGATGGCCAGCACGTCGAAGCCGTCGAGCATGTTCAGTACGACACAGGCCGTCACGGCCATCGTCTGGAACGCACTCATCGGGGATACGTCAATCGTATTGCGGATATTTGCACTCATGTCAAAGACCCTTTATTAAAATAGTATGACTAATTAAATGGAATCGAATCGAAGCCGGCGGTATTGAACGGGTGAAAGTGGTTGGGTTGGGTGGGCGGACGCGGTCCCTGAGGCCGCCCGCGGCCGTTGCCCGCTGATGCGCGCGCCGGTGCGACGCTTACGCGGGTTCGGTTTGACGCAGCAGCCGCTCGATCACGCGGCGTGCGCGATTGGGGCCCGCGTCCACATGGATGTCGATCTGCCGGCTTCCCGGAAACCGCAACTGGTTCCGGTATTGCGCTTCGATCACGGTCTTGTCCTCGTCGAACGTCGCGGCGGACTGCTCGATGACCGTTTGCGCGACACGCTCGACGTCGTGTTTCGGATTGGTCGCAACGGTCCAGAAGTAGTGCGTCGTCGCGTCGGTCTCGGGTGTGATGCCGTGAAAGCCGCGCATGTGGAAGCCGCCGCGCGACGGATCGAGCAGGTCGCCGGTGCCGGCGTCCATCGCGCCGGTCCAGATCCGGATATGCGACACGTGAAATTCGATTTCCTGCCAGCGATCGACACGGCCCGCGAACGGCCATGCGGCCGTGTAGGTTGGCGGCGGCTCGGAATCCGGCATCCGGCGGATCAGCGACACCGTGTCGCCGTCGCTGCTGACGCGGGTGTCCGCGCCCATGTGCAGCGGCGCGTTGCCGCCGATCGTTTTCAGGTGCACATAGCCGAGATGGCTCAGGTCCATCAGGTTGTCGTGAATGAGCTGATACGGCGCGTCGTAGTGGTAGCGGCCGCCGCCGAAGCGATAGTGCGGATCCGCGTGGAACGCGTAGTGCGGCGGCGCGCAGGCGGGTTGCGCGTGCGGGTCGGCGCCGATCCAGATCCAGACAATGGCGTCCTGCTCCCGCATCGGGTACGACGACACGCATGCCTTTGCCGGAATCCGGTCCTGGCCGGGAATCTCGACACAGGCGCCGTCACGGTTGAACAGCAGGCCGTGATAGCCGCAGCGCAGGCCGCGCGGTTCGAGCGAGCCGCACGACAGCGGCAGCGACTTGTGGCAGCAGCGATCCTCCAGTGCGCCGATTTCGCCGGACGGCAGCCGGAACAGCACCACCGGGCGGCCGAGCAACGTGCGTGCGACGGGGGCGTCCGTCAGTTCGGATGAAAGGGCCGCGACCCACCATCGGTCGACCGGGAATTGAGTACTGTTGATCGGTGATCCGGCGTGTTGTTCCATCGATCGTCTCCAATATCGTGTTGTGCCGCCGCGCGTCGCGCGGCCCGTCTACAGGTCGAGTACCAGCATGTCGGTTCTGGATCGCGAGCAGCACGGCATGAACTGGTCGCCGGCTGCCTTCTCGTCGTCGGTCAGATACGAGTCGCGATGATCGGGCTCGCCTTGCAGCACGCGCGTCATGCACGTGCCGCATACGCCTTGCTCGCACGACGTCAACACGTCGACGCCGTTTGCGGCCAGTGCCGCGACGACGGTGCATGCGGCCGGCACGTCGATCACCTGGCCGCTGCTCGCGATGCGAACCTGGAACGCGCGATCGGTGTCGGACGACTCGACTGCGCCGCCGAAGAATTCGTAGTGCAGCCGCTCGCCGGCCCAGTCGCGTGCGCGGGCTTCGGCCAGTACCGCATCCATGAAGCCGCGCGGGCCGCATACGTACAGATGCGTGCCGTCCGGCGCCGCGGCGAGCACGGTGGCGAGGTCGAAGCGTTGCGCGGGATCGCCGTCGTCGACGTGGAAGCGGGCGCGATCGTGGAACCCGGCGGCGTTGATCCGTTCGACGAACGCCATGCGATCGGTCGAGCGTGCGCAGTAATGCATGTCGAACGCGATGCCGGACGAGAACAGCCGTTCCGCCATGCACAGAATCGGCGTGATGCCGATTCCGCCGGCGAGCAGCAGGTGATGCGGCGCGTTCGGCGCGAGCGGGAAATGGTTGCGCGGCATCCCGATCTTCACGGTATCGCCTTGCCGGACCTCATCGTGAATGGCGCGCGAGCCGCCGCGGCCGTCGGCATCGCGCAGCACCGCGATCTGATAGCGGTCGGCGTGTTCGGGGTGATTGCACAGCGAGTACTGGCGCACGAGGCCGCCCGGCAAATGGACGTCGATATGGGCGCCCGCGTCGAAGCGCGGCAGCGGCGAACCGTCGTCGCTGACGAATTCGAACCCGCAGATGTCGCGCGCTTCCTGCCACTTGCGGGCGACCCTGACCGTCAACGTCGCGGCGCTCATGACGCCTCCTTCATCGGCGTGACCGGAATCACCGGCCGCTGCGGGCTCGCTGCGCGTTCGCCGGCGAGCAGCCGGTCGATCACCTTGCGCGACAGCACGCCGCCGGCGTCGATGTTGAGCTTCAGCAGCGCGCGATCCGGCCATTTCTCGAGGTTGAGTTGCTGGCGCTCGAGCATCTCGAGATCCTCCGCGAAGATCTTGCCCTGGCCTTCGCGGATCTCGGCGGTCAGCGCGGGATCGTCGGGCCGGAAGTTGCGCGCCATCCCCCAGAAGTACCAGATCGACGTGTCCGTCTCGGGCGTGATGAAGTCGACGACGATCGACGACGCCTTCAACTCGGCCGGCGCGTCGTAGCCGCCATGGCCGGCATGCGCGACGCCGACTTCGATCATCACGTGGCTCGGCGGCGTGAAGCGGCAGATCTGCCAGCGGTCGACCGGCACGTCGTCGGCGAGGCCGTTGCCGCGCAGCGCCATCTGCCAGAACGGCGGCGGCATCACGTTCTCCATGAAACGGCTCGTGACGACTTCGTCGCCGTGGCTGGTTGTCTTCGGCGGTGCTTCGTCGATTTCCTTCTGGCCGATGCTCGTCGCGTGCACGTAAGTCTCGTGCGTGAGGTCCATCAGGTTGTCGATCATCAGCCGGTAGTCGCAGCGGATGTGATACAGGCCGCCGCCGTGCGCCCAGGCCGGATCCTCGGCCCACGCCAGCGTGGGCAGTTTGGCGGGATCGGCTTCGGACGCGTCGCCGGGCCATACCCAGATGAATCCGTAGCGCTCCACCACCGGGAAGCTGCGAATCGGCGGAAACCCGCCGACGCGCTGGCCCGGCATGCCCGCCGTCTTGCCGTTGCAGCCCATTTCGAGCCCGTGATAGCCGCATACGAGCACGCCGTCGCGCACGAACCCGAGCGACAGCGGGGCGCCGCGGTGCGGACAGAAGTCCTCGAGCGCGGCCACCTGGCCGTCGGCCGCGCGGTAAAACACCATCGATTCGTTGCAGATCTTGCGGCCCAGCGGCTTGCCGTCGATTTCGTCGGGCGTGCACGCCACATACCAAGCGTTCTTGAGAAACACGTTCGTCGTCTCCTTCAGGTCGGTGCCGCCGATACGCGGCGCCCGTTCATTCCGTGTACTGAATGAGATTCAGTGTACTCATTGAGATTGGCGCGGGCAAGCCGGGCGGTATACTGGTTTTCCCGGGAAATGGCGCGAGGCAGCGCCATGCCGTTGGCGCACGCAACCGGCGTGCGCCGCCTATGTCATCGCTCATTCATGGAAAAAACGAATCCCGCCGACGTGCCGACCTTCCCGCTCGATCTGTACGACGAGCCCGGGCACCTGATCCGGCGCGCGCACCAGATCGCTGTCGCGATGTTTTACGAGAAGCTGGGCCGGGACGTGACGCCGGTGCAGTACGCGGTCCTGCGGATGCTCTACGAGTGTCCGGGGCTCGACCAGGTGACGCTCGCGCAGCGGGTGGCGCTCGACACGTCGACGACGGCGGATCTGGCGGTCCGGCTCGAAGCGAAAGGGCTGATCGTGCGCGAGGTGCTGCCGCGGCGTCAGCGGCGGCTGCTGTTGACGCCGGCAGGCGTGGAATTGCTCACGCACCTGATTCCGTCGGTGAAGGAGTTGCGTGCCGGCCTGTTCGACGGGATGGGCGAGGACGATTCGGAGGAACTGATGCGCCTGTTGCGCAAGTTCGTGCATCTGAACAACGAGCAGAGCCGCGCGCCGCTGCGGGTCGGCGAGGACTCGTAGCGTTTCCGCTTTCCGCGCGACGGCGCAGGGGCGAAAAGCGGGGCGGCGGGCGCGCGGCGCGCCCGCGTCACGGGCGTGACGCTTCCCCTTCCAGACGCCGCACCGCTTCCGCGACTTCATTCCTGAAGCGCACCAGCGCCGCCTGCTCCGGCGCGGGCGGCTGCACGGCCGCCCACAGCATGTCGATCAGCTGCGCGGCCGTCGTTTCCGTGTCGAGCTTGCGGTGCCCGAGGATCGCATCCCACAGCACGTGCTCGATCGGTCCGAACACCATCGAGCGCAGCAGACTCAGCGGCATGTCGCGGCGCACCTGCCCGGCCGCCTGGCCGCGCGCGAGCACGTCCATCAGCGGCGCCGTGTAGCGGCGCTGCAGCGCGGTGAGCTCGTCGCTCAGCGCATGCTGCTTCGCACGGCCTTCCGACAGCACCAGCGCGCACAGCCCCGTGCCGTTCACCAGCATCAGCCGCAAGTGCGTGCGCACGACGAACGCGAACTGCTGCTGCACCGACGCCTCCAGCGGCATGCCGTGTTCGAACGCGGCAATGATTTCGTCATACCAGTCTGCGATCACGCGTGCGCACAGCTCGCGCTTGCCGCGGAAGTAGCTGAACACCGTGGCCTCCGATACACCGACGCGCTGCGCGATCTCTGCGGCCGTCGCATGCTCGTAACCCTTTTCTGCGAACACTTCCCGACCGGCGCGCAGGATGTCCTGCACGCGCTGCTGGGATTTGCGCCCGGCGGGTGCGCGCGACGAGTCGGCGCGGTCGGCTTTGGCGGTGGCGGTCATGGTGTCGGCGGTAGCGGCTGTCATGTCTCCATGATATCTGAGTATCACTCAGAAAACTATTGACTACAGGCCGGACGAAGCGCGAAACTGTGCAAAATTTCCGCTGCATTAGCTTAATGAATCGACGCATTGATCCGATTTGAGCGAAACTCAGAAATCGGCGCATGCGACCCACTTTCTGGAGACGGAGGAGACATGATCAACCTGCCCGGCGTGCAATTCATGCTCGGTGAAGACATCGAGATGCTGCGCGACGCTGTCGCGACGTTTGCGGCGAAGGAAATCACGCCGCGCGCGGCGGAGGTCGACCGCACCGACCAGTTTCCGATGGATCTGTGGAAGAAGTTCGGCGATCTGGGCGTGCTCGGGATGACGGTGTCCGAGGAATACGGCGGCGCGAACATGGGCTACACCGCCCACATGGTCGCGATGGAGGAGATCTCGCGCGCGTCGGCGTCGATCGGCCTGTCGTACGGCGCGCATTCGAACCTGTGCGTGAACCAGATTCACCGCAACGGCACCGAGGCGCAAAAACAGAAATACCTGCCGAAGCTCGTGTCGGGCGAACACATCGGCGCGCTCGCGATGAGCGAGCCGAACGCCGGCTCCGACGTCGTCAGCATGAAGCTGCGCGCGGACAAGCGCGGCGATCGCTACGTGCTGAACGGCACGAAGATGTGGATCACCAACGGCCCCGACTGCGACACGCTCGTCGTCTATGCGAAGACGGACGTCGAAGCGAACGCGCGCGGCATCACCGCGTTCATCGTCGAGAAGGGGATGAAGGGCTTCTCGGTCGCGCAGAAGCTCGACAAGCTCGGCATGCGCGGGTCGCACACGGGCGAGCTCGTGTTCCAGGACGTCGAGGTGCCGGAAGAGAACATCCTCGGCCAGCTCAACGGCGGCGTGAAGGTGTTGATGAGCGGCCTCGACTACGAGCGCGCGGTGCTGTCGGGCGGCCCGACGGGCATCATGGCCGCGTGTCTCGACGCGGTGGTTCCGTATATCCACGACCGCAAGCAGTTCGGCCAGGCAATCGGCGAATTCCAGTTGATCCAGGGCAAGGTCGCCGACATGTACACCACGTTCCAGGCATGCCGCGCGTACCTGTACGCGGTCGGCCGCCATCTCGACTCCGCGGGCAGCGATCATATTCGCCAGGTGCGCAAGGACTGCGCGGGCGTGATCCTCTACACGGCAGAGAAGGCGACGTGGATGGCCGGTGAGGCGATCCAGATCCTCGGCGGCAACGGCTACATCAACGAATACCCGGTCGGCCGCCTGTGGCGCGATGCGAAGCTGTACGAGATCGGCGCCGGCACGAGCGAGATCCGCCGGATGCTGATCGGCCGCGAGCTGTTCGCGGAAACGATGTAACGCCCCACGTCACGCGAACGGAGCCCCGTCGATGCCGATCATCGAATCGAAACTGAATCCGCGCTCGGAAGAATTCCGCGCGAACGCCGCGGCGCTGGAGGCGGTCGTCGCCGACCTGCGCGCGAAGATCGAACAGCTCGCGCAAGGCGGCGGCCAGGCCGCGCGCGACAAGCACCTGTCGCGCGGCAAGCTGCTGCCGCGCGACCGGATCGCGCAACTGCTCGATCCGGGCTCGCCGTTCCTCGAGCTGTCGCAGCTCGCGGCGAACGGCATGTACAACGACGACGCGCCGGGCGCGGGCGTGATCACCGGCATCGGCCGGATCTCGGGCCGCGAATGCATGATCGTGTGCAACGACGCGACGGTCAAAGGCGGCACGTACTACCCGATGACCGTGAAGAAGCACGTGCGCGCGCAGGAAATCGCCGCGGAAAACCGGCTGCCGTGCGTGTACCTCGTCGATTCGGGCGGCGCGAACCTGCCGAACCAGGACGACGTGTTCCCCGACCGCGACCACTTCGGCCGCATCTTCTTCAACCAGGCGACGATGTCGGCGGCCGGCATCGCGCAGATCGCGGTCGTGATGGGTTCGTGCACGGCGGGCGGCGCGTATGTGCCGGCGATGAGCGACGAGTCGATCATCGTGAAGAACCAGGGCACGATTTTCCTCGGCGGCCCGCCGCTCGTGAAGGCCGCGACCGGCGAGGAAGTGAGCGCCGAGGATCTCGGCGGCGGCGACGTGCACACGCGCCTGTCGGGCGTGGCCGACCATCTCGCGCAGAACGACCCGCATGCGTTGTCGATCGCCCGCAACATCGTCGATCACCTGGCGCCGAAGATCGCGTCGCCGGTGGCGCTGCGCGAACCGAAGCCGCCGCGCTATGACGCGAAGAGCCTGTACGGCGTGATTCCCGTCGATACGCGCAAGCCGTTCGACGTGCGCGAGGTGATCGCGCGCATCGTCGACGATTCCGAATTCGACGAATTCAAGGCGCGTTTCGGCACGACGCTCGTCACGGGCTTCGCGCACATCTGGGGCCACCCGGTCGGGATCATCGCGAACAACGGCATCCTGTTCTCCGAATCGGCCGTGAAGGGCGCGCATTTCATCGAGTTGTGCTGCCAGCGCAAGATTCCGCTCGTTTTCCTGCAGAACATCACGGGCTTCATGGTCGGGCGCAAGTACGAGAACGAAGGCATCGCGCGTCATGGCGCGAAGATGGTGACGGCCGTGTCGAACGCGAAGGTGCCGAAGTTCACGGTGATCATCGGCGGCTCGTTCGGCGCCGGCAATTACGGGATGTGCGGCCGCGCGTTCGGCCCGCGCTTCCTGTGGATGTGGCCGAATGCACGGATCTCGGTGATGGGCGGCGAGCAGGCCGCGTCGGTGCTCGCGACGGTGCGTCGCGACGGCATCGAGGCGAAGGGCGGTTCGTGGTCGGCCGAGGAAGAGGATGCGTTCAAGCAGCCGATCCGCGACCAGTACGAGCGCCAGGGGCATCCGTACTACGCGAGCGCGCGGCTGTGGGACGACGGCGTGATCGACCCCGCGCAGACCCGCGACGTGCTCGGGCTCGGCCTGGCCGCGTCGATGAACGCGCCGATCGACGATACGCGCTTCGGCGTGTTCCGCATGTAACGGCCAGGAGAACTCACCGATGCGATACGAAACGATCAAGGTAAGCGAAGCCGGCCGTGTGGCGACCGTCACGCTCGCACGCCCCGACGTGCGCAACGCGTTCAACGAGACGGCGATCGCCGAGCTGACCACCGCGTTCGAGTGGCTCGATGCGCACGAAGGCGTGCGCGCGATCGTGCTCGCGGCCGAAGGCCCGGCGTTCTGCGCGGGCGCGGACCTGAACTGGATGAAGAAGATGGCCGGTTACTCGGACGACGAGAACCGTGCCGATGCGCGCAAGCTCGCGCGGATGCTCGAGGCGATCCACCGCTGCGGCAAGCCGGTGATCGCGCGCGTGCATGGCGACGCGTATGCGGGCGGCGTGGGCCTCGTCGCTGCGGCCGACATCGCGATCGCCGTCGACGGCGCGAAGTTCTGCCTGTCCGAAGCGCGGCTCGGCCTGATTCCCGCGACGATCGCGCCGTACGTCGTGCGCGCGATGGGCGAGCGCGCCGCGCGCCGCTACTTCACGACGGCCGAAGTGTTCGACAGCACGCGCGCCGCGTCGCTCGGCTTCATTCACGAAGCGGTTCCGGCCGAGGCGCTCGACGAAACGGTCGCGAAGCTGGCCGCGGCGCTCGTCGCGAACGGCCCCGACGCGGTGCGGGCGTGCAAGCGGCTCGTGGCGGACGTGGCCGGCCGCCCGCTCGACGCGACGCTGATCGAGCAGACCGCCGACTGGATCGCGCGGACCCGCGCAGGCGCGGAAGCGCGCGAAGGGATCGCATCGTTCCTCGAAAAGCGCACGCCTTCGTGGCGTGAATGATGGCGTGCCAATAACTTTCCGGACGACACCGAAGCCATGTTCGACAAGATTCTGATCGCCAACCGCGGCGAAATCGCCTGCCGCGTCGCCGCGACGTGCAAACGTCTCGGGATCGCGAGCGTCGCCGTCTATTCCGACGCGGACGCGAACGCGAAGCATGTCGCCGCGTGCGACGAAGCCGTGCACATCGGCGGCTCGGCGGCCGCGGACAGCTACCTGCGCATCGAGCGCATCATCGAGGCCGCGCGCGCCACGGGCGCACAGGCCATTCACCCCGGCTACGGCTTCCTGTCGGAGAACGAGGATTTCGCGCATGCGTGCGAAGCGGCCGGCATCGTGTTCATCGGGCCGCCGGTCGACGCGATCGCGGCGATGGGCTCGAAGGCAGCCGCGAAGGCGCTGATGCACGCGGCCGCGGTGCCGCTCGTGCCCGGCTATCACGGCGACGACCAGGATGCGGGCAACCTGCATCGCGAGGCCGACGGGATCGGCTACCCGGTGCTGCTGAAAGCAAGCGCGGGCGGCGGCGGCAAGGGGATGCGCGTGGTCGAGCGCTCCGAGGACTTTCCGGCGGCGCTCGCGTCGTGCCAGCGCGAGGCCGCGAGCAGCTTCGGCAACGACCGCGTGCTGATCGAGAAATACCTGACGCGCCCGCGTCACGTCGAAGTGCAGGTGTTCGGCGACACGCACGGCAACACCGTCTACCTGTTCGATCGCGACTGTTCGGTGCAGCGCCGTCACCAGAAGGTACTCGAGGAAGCGCCGGCGCCGGGCCTGCACGACGACGTGCGCCAGGCGATGGGCGAAGCGGCTGTCGCGGCGGCGCGCGCGGTGAATTACGTCGGTGCGGGCACCGTCGAATTCATCATGACGGGCGAAGCGTTCTACTTCATGGAGATGAACACGCGGCTGCAGGTCGAGCACCCGGTCACCGAGATGGTCACGGGGCTCGATCTCGTCGAGTGGCAACTGCGCGTCGCGTCCGGCGAGCCGCTGCCGCTGAAGCAGGAAGAGCTGCGCGTGCAGGGTCATGCGCTCGAGGCGCGTCTGTATGCGGAGAACCCGGCGCGCGGCTTCCTGCCGTCGACGGGTACGCTGAAGCACCTGCGGCTGCCGCACGGCGTCGAGTTCGCGATCGGCGCGCCGGTGCGCGTCGACAGCGGCGTGCGCGAAGGCGATGCGATTACGCCGTTCTACGATCCGATGATCGCGAAGCTGATCGTGCACGGCGCGGACCGTGCGGAGGCGCTCGGCCGGATGCTGCGTGCGCTGCGCGCATGCGAAGTGGTCGGGCTGCACACCAATGCCGCGTTCCTGCAGCGGATCGTTGCTTGCGAGCCGTTCGCGATCGCCGATCTCGACACGGGCCTGATCGAGCGCAATCACGATGCGCTGTTCGCGCCGCAACAGCTACCGCGCGCGACGCTCGCGCTGGCCTGCGCGGCATTGTTCGCACGCGAACGGAGCGCGGCCGCGCAGGAAGGTGCGTCGCCGTGGCGTTCGCTGCCGGACTGGCGGCTGAACGGCGGCTATCGCCGCACGCTCGACTGGCATGCGCCCGATCGCGAAGCGGACCTGACGGTGACTTACGAGGACAACGGCAGCGGCGCGCGGATTGCCGCCGGCGACGCGGCCGCGCAGCCGTTCGCGTGGATGCGTGGCGCGACGCCGCTCGACTTCGACGTGACGCTCGACGGTGTGCGCAGCAGCGGCCGCGTGTATGCGGACGGCGACAGTTTCCACGTGTTCACGCAGGGCGTGGCCGAGACGCTCGAATGGCGCAACGTGCTGGCGCACGCGGGCGATGTCGAGCATGGCGGCGGGCGCCTGACCGCGCCGATGCCCGGCAAGGTCATCGCGGTGCTGGTCGAGCCGGGGCAGAAGGTCGAGACCGGCACGCCGCTGATCGTGATGGAAGCGATGAAGATGGAGCACACGATCGGCGCGCCGGGCGCGGGTGTCGTCGCGGAAGTGCTGTACGGCGTCGGCGACCAGGTCGCGGACGGTGCACAGTTGCTGGTGATGGCGGAGAACTGAGCGGTGCGGACGCGTGAGGGCCGTTGCCGGCTCTCACGCGCGGGACTAGGGCCGTGCTTCAAGGCAGGAAAGGCCCGACGACATCCGGATGCGAATGCCTGATGCGCATGCATCGGGACGACACCGCATTCTGGTGTCGTGGTTGTCGTTCTCGTTGCGCGTAGACAATAATAAATAATCTGCGTGTGGCGTCTTCAAGATCTTTGAATCGTCCAGTGATCCTCGCCGGTGAGCGGCAGCGCGACATGTGCTGTTGCGCCGCCTTGCACCGGTTTGCCCGTTGCAACAGTTGTTCAAAGATCGAAACCGGACCCGTCCGGACTTCTTCGCTGAAATGAACTGGCCGCTTCCTCTTGTGCAGAAAGGGGAAGCGCGATGGCGGCTACTTTCCGGGACGTCTGGAAAATCAGGCTCGACCAAAGCTACAACTGCGCGTTCTTGCCCATGCTCGACATGGCTGCGTTACCGTAACCGCCGGGATGTGCGGCTCAGTGTCCTGCGCAATGATCGAATGAACGTAGCTGAGAGAAAGACCGAGTTCGCGAACAAATATAAATACGGAATTCACATCGACCATACCCCGCCAGAACTTCTCTGCCTGATTGTTATCGACGTGGCCTGTGATGAATTGGGTATCGATGATGCTGTCGGGATCGCGATGATTTTGTTGGGTCAAAGGTTCGTGCCGACCAGAGGGAAGTTCGGCGGAGCGGTCAAGGGAACCTCGATCGCATCCAGGGTATCGAGAAAGGTGCTGCCCTATGAACTCAAGTACAAAATTCTGCCAACGGTAACGTCATTCAAGAGTCTCCTGCTGCTCAAGATCAAATTTACCAGGGAGCTCGGCGCCTTTGTCGGGCGGGCCGTACCGGTGGTCGGCTGGGTCATTACCGCTATCGATATATCAATCATCATGTATCGCTCTACAGTCACGTACAATGACTTGGTCAAGCAGGAGGATCGCTTTTAATGGACGGTCGTCTGATAGAGATGGTGCGGGATGAGGCTGATTCGCCATTGCAGGGCGAGCTCGAGATTACCCCGGACACGGATCTCTGCATCGATCTTGAAATTTCCGACAGAGCCATGTTGAGGTTGATGCGGAGATTTTCGGAAACGTTTGGTGTTGATATTGCCGATTTCGACATTGACTATTATTACCCGTCCCGGAAACTGGGATTGGGTCGATTCTTGATGACGGTATTCAGGTCGCCATTTAGTGCTGACGCCCGGGACAAAATACTGGAGCACCCGCTTACCGTCAAAATGATGGAGGCGGCGATTGAAACCGGGCGGTGGACGATGTAACCGCTCAAAAAGGGCCAGGCATCGCCCGGTTCATTGCTGGCCAGCGCGTGCATCCGCATGCACGTCGATCCCTGTCGCGCGACACTGTCGTGTAACACGTCAAACTTAGCATGTCGGCGTCGATATGACCGGCGCGGCTTCGCGTCCGCGTCACGTCATCACATCCACGGAGAACCGTTATGCGAAAGTCGGCCCTGCGGCCCTTCGCGGTCGCCGGCCTGCTCACGCTGATCGCACTCCTTAGCGCCTGCAACGACGACCTGACTGCAACCCCTGCGCCCGTCGCGCAGCAGAAGGCCGCGTGCGGCGGTGGCACGGTCGCCACCGCGCAGATGCGCTGCCCGCCGGGTTTCACCGCCCCGGCTTCCTCGCCCGCATCCTGATACCGGCCAATTCCACCAGAAATCCAATCACGAGCAATCAGCATGGCTATCCATTCGCGACGCGATTTTCTGAAGTTCTCCGCTGGCCTCGCCGGTGCGACCGCCGCCACCGCGCTGCTTCCCGAGTCGATCCGCAAGGCGCTTGCGATCGAGCCGAATACCGTGACGGGCACGATCCAGGATGTCGAGCACATCGTCGTGTTCATGCAGGAAAACCGCTCGTTCGACCATTACCTCGGTCACCTGAGCGGCGTGCGCGGCTATAACGACCGCTTCCCGGTCACGCTGCCGAACGGCAAGCCGGTCTGGTTCCAGCCGCGACAGGAAGACCAGGCGAGCGTGATCGCGCCGTTCCGCTACGACACGACCGACCCGGGCGTCAACGCACAGTGCATCGGCGGCCTGCCGCATACGTGGGCGACGACGCACGGCGCGATCGACAACGGCCGGGCGGATCAATGGGCGGTGCAGAAGTCGAACATGACGATGGGGTACCACATCCGCGACGATATCCCGTTCCATTACGCGCTCGCGGATGCGTTCACCGTGTGCGACAACTATTTCTGCTCGATTCCCGGCAACACGCATCCGAACCGGATGTACCTGATGACGGGCATGGTCGACCCGCTCGGCACGGGCGGCGGCCCGCTGCTCGACAACACCGACTACATCGACAACCAGTTCGACAAGATCCAGTTGGCGCCCTTCAGCTGGACGACCTACCCGGAGCGGCTGGAGAAGGCCGGTATCTCGTGGCAGATCTACCAGCAGGGTACCGGGTTCGACAATTTCACCGGCAACTACGGCACGAACATGCTGGCGTGCTTCAACAACTTCGTGAACGCGCCGGCCGGTTCGTCGCTGCAGACGCGCGGGATGAGCACGCGACCGATCACGCAACTGAAGGCCGACGTGCAGGCGAACGCGCTGCCGCAGGTGTCGTGGCTGCTGCCGCCCGCCGCGTATTCCGAGCATCCGAAGTTCACGCCGTTGTACGGCGCCTACTATTTGTCGACGATCCTCGATGCGCTGACGTCCAATCCCGAGGTGTGGAGCAAGACCGTCCTGCTCGTCATGTACGACGAGAACGACGGCTTCTTCGATCACGTCGTGCCGCCGTCGGCGCCGACGTTGCCCGGCTCCGGCATGAGCACCGTGGACGTGTCGCTCGAGCGGCACGACCACGTGACGTCGACGCAAACCGGCACGTATACGGCCGACAACCTGCCGTACGGCCTCGGCCCGCGCGTGCCGATGTTCGTCGTGTCGCCGTGGTCGAAGGGCGGCTTCGTCTGCTCGCAGGTCTTCGATCACACGTCGGTGCTGCAATTCATCGAGCAGCGCTTCGGCGTGATGGAGACGAACATCTCGCCGTGGCGCCGCGCGATCTGCGGCGACCTGACGTCGGCGCTGGACTTCTCGAAACCGGATGCCACGTTGCCGAGCTTGCCGAGCACGCAGTCGTATGTCGCGCAGGCCGACCTGCAATGTTCGCGTGCGTCGTCGCAGACGGCGCCGGCCAGTACCGCGCAGCAGGTCGTGACGGCGCAGGAGTCGGGCACGCGGCCGGCTCGCGCGCTGCCGTACGAGTTGCACGTCACCGGGCAACTCCAGGCGCAAGGCTATGCGCTGACGTTTGCGAATACCGGCACTCAAGGCGCGCACTTCTGGGTCTATACGGGCGATCCGGCCGCGATGCCGCGCCGCTATACGGTCGAAGCGGGCAAGCAACTGACCGATACGTGGGCACTCGACGCAAGCGGCAACTATCTCGTGAGCGTGTGGGGCCCGAACGGCTATTTCCGGCGCTTCGCGGGCTCGGCCGCGGCGGACGCCGGCGCGAAGCCGGAAATCACGCCGTGCTATGACGTCGCCAACGGCGACGTGTACGTGACGATCGCGAATGCCGGCGCCAGCGCGCTCACGGTCACGGCGACCGATGTCGCGTACGGCGGGGCGCCGCGCACGCTGACGATTCCGGCGGGACAGCGCGTCGAGGCGCACTGGGACCTGTCGTGCAGCAGCCGCTGGTACGACTTGCAGTTCGCGGTGGCGGGCAATGCGGGCTGGGTACGCCGCATCGCGGGGCACGTCGAAACCGGCAAGGCCAGCATCACCGACCCAGCCGCCGTCGCGCCGACGATCACCGCGATCTGACGGCAACCGGCGTGCGCCGGCCGGCCGATGGCGGCTGGCGCACGCGCGGGCGATGTCGAGGGGCGGCGGTGCGTCGGGCTGGCACCCGTCACTCGTTACCGTGCGCCCTCATCGGCACGCCATCCCTTCGTCATGCCCATTAGCCGCTCGCGCGGCGAACCGGCCAGGTGCTGACCATTCCTGACACTGTGCGACTGGCGCTCCGCTAGAATGCCGGGCTGCCGCCGGCATGTGCCGCCGCTTGACGCGGGCGGCGCTTCGCACGCTACACTGCGTGGATTCCAGCCTCATCCAACCTCCCATCCCGCCAACGATGACGTCTCCTGCCCTGAACGGCCTGCGCATCGGCATCACCATCGGACTGCGCACCCCCGACGAAAGCCTGTGGATCAACGGCATCAAGCAGAACGCGCTGTTTCTCGCGAAGCTGCTGATGGCGTCGCCGCACCGCTACCGCGTGACGCTGGTCAACACGACCGACGTGCCGCTCACCGATGCACTGCCTTGGGATCGCAGCGTGTACGACACGCGCGCGTTCGCCGACATGAAGGACGCGCTCGACGTCGTGATCGAACTCGGCGGGCAGATCGACGGCGAGCAGACGGCTTACCTGAAGGCGCGCGGCGCGAAGATCGTCAGCTATTGCTGCGGTGTCGAGTACATCAACGCGATGGAGTCGATGCTGTTCGGCCGCCGGCTGTGGGATTCGCTGTTCATCAACCGCGGCTACGACGAGGTGTGGGCGATTCCGCAGATCGCGCCATCGTCGCTGCCGTTCCTGCAGTCGCTGCGCCGCTGCCCCGGGCGCGTCGTGCCGTTCGTGTGGGATCCGATGTTCCTGAGCGCGCGGGCGCAGTCGCTTCCCGAGCACGGCGAATACCGGCCGCGCAGCGAGCCGGGCAAGCGGCTCACGGTGATGGAGCCGAACCACAACGTCGTGAAGTTCTGCGTGTATCCGATGCTGATCATCGACGAAGCGTATCGCCGCGACCCCGATTCGATCTGCTTCACGCACGTGACCAACGCCGATCGCCTCGCGCACGACAGCCCCGAGTTCGTGATGCTGATGAACTACCTGGACATCGTGCGCGCGGGCAAGGCGAGTTTCGTCGGGCGCTTCGACACGCCGCTGTTCCTGGCCGACCTGACCGACATCGTCGTGTCGCATCAATGGTCGAACCCGCTGAACTACTTCTATTTCGACGTGTGCTGGCAGGGCTATCCGCTCGTGCACAACGCGAGTCTCGCGCCCGAGCTCGGCTACTACTATCCCGACAACGACGTGCAGAAGGGCGCCGATGCGCTGCTGCATGCGCTGCACACGCACGACGATGACTGGGAAGGCTATACGCGGCGCCAGCGCGACATCCTCGCCCGCTATACGTCGGCGAACCCGGCGCTGGTCGCCGAATACGATGCGCTGCTCGCCAACCTGACCGGCGCGACGGCCGCATAGCCTCGCCGGAGGCGAGCCGGGGTCCGCATTCGTTCGCGATCTGCGCGACTTGCCGCGGCTGCGCGTGCCGTCATTCGGAGTGTTCCGGGGTTAAAGTCTGAAGAAACGATGCCGTTAAAAAAGAAACCGTCGAACCGGGGAGATTCGACGGTTTTTGAAGGCACGAATTTGACGGCTCCGAGGGAAGTCCGTCGAAAATAATTTTATAGGTTAACAAGTCGAAAAGATTGTTAAATATCTTACAGAGGCGAGCTGTCATATAATTCGGATCGCTATTGTCGACGGAATTAAGATCGATTCCGCTTTGGATCTTCGTAATATCGTTTGAAACGGCGAAATTGAATTCCGCGGTGACCGAATCGCGATCGGCGATGCGGCCGGAAGGCCATGCCGGGCGGGATCGACGCTGATTGACGGGGCGGCTTCATCGACGGCTATTCGTCACATCAAATGACAAACATCCGATCTTTGAAACTCGTGTCGAGAATAAATAATCCGCTGAAGGCGTCTGGCGCCGGTTAATAAACTGAATCGACTGAAATTTCCCCGACAGTTTTGTGTAACCTGTCGCACTGTCGGCAGGGTGTCGCTGTGGTGTATTTTCCCTGTTTGAATATCGTTGACAATATCGGATTTGACGGCGCGCCGAAATGAAAAGTACGCTCCCGGAAAAGATCGAAATAAGAGGATGGGCCGGGTAGGCGGTGGAGCATGTCGTTGTCGGCTTGCTCCACATGTATCTTGAGCGCGGGCCGTCATCGGCGGCCCGACATTTGCCGGAGCGCCGGATGAGTACGGTCGAACCTCGCCTTGAGGCGAACAGGGAAGCGTATCGGGACGAGATCGATCTCGTATTCGGTGCCGCTGACGATCACCCCGACCTCGCGTCGGTACGCAGTTTCGTCGAAAGCCGGCTCGGATTCGCGCGCGAGCCGGTATGCCGGGCCGATCTGTCGGGCGGCGTGCTGTATCACGAATGCCTCGCGCGATTGCGGTGGGGAGGGCGCGACACGCTGCCGCCGCTCGCATTTCTGCCACGTCTCGAATCGCTTGGATTGATGCGCTGGTTCGACCGGCTCGTGGTCAACCGGACGATCGACGAGTTGCGCGCCGATCCGAAAGCCGTGTACGGCTGCAATATTGCGGCGCCGAGCGCGGTTGTCGACGACGCGTGGATGGCCATCATCAGGCGGCTCGAGCGCGAGCCGTCGGCCGCGGCACGGCTGGTCGTCGAAATCACCGAGACGGGGCCGCTGAACCCCGTCGCGGGCCGCGCGTTCGTGAATCGGTTCCGGCAGGCCGGATGCCGCGTTGCCATCGACGACTTCGGCGTCGGTTTCAGCGCGCTCAACAGTCTGGTGATCGGCAATCCCGATATCGTGAAGCTCGACCGGTCGGTGCTCTCGCTGATCAAGCGCAACGCGATCGGGCGCTATCAGTTTCGCCGGCTGATCGCGTTTGCGCACGAAAGCGCACGGCACGTCGTCGTCGAAGGCGTGGAGAACGAGGTCGACCGGCAGATCATCCTGGATTCCGGCGTCGCGTGGGCGCAGGGCATCCGGTTTTCGTGGCGCTCGCCGGCTGCCGCATGACGTCGCGGCGCGTAGGTATCGGGCAATCCTGGATCGCGAAGGGGCGAACATGTCGCACATGAAGGCCGGGCTTGGGACGGGCACGCAGGCGGCCGACGGGCGCGCGCTCGTCGCGATCGCCGAGCTTGCCGGCATGCTGCGGCAACTCGGTGCGGACGCGGCCGATGCGCCGCTCGACGTCGCGCCGTTTATCGATGGCCTGAACGTCGTTGCCCACCGTATTCAGCGGATGAAGCCGCTCGACGCCGAGAGCCGCGAACTCGCGGCGCGGCACTATTACGGCGGCGTGATCGCGGGCGCGTGCGGCGACGACTCGGCGATCGCGCGCGGCGTGTCCGGCAGCATGGCGCGCCACGCCGGCCGCGTCAGCCGCCAGGCGAACCGCTGTTTCGCGGCGCTTGCGCGAGTCGGCCGCCGGCATGGCCTTGCGTTCGCCGCGCAGCGCGGCGACAAGGTGCCGGCCTAGCGCGCTGCTGCTCGCTTGACGCTCGACTCACGTCGACAACCGGCTTGCCACGTCCGGCAGGCCGGTTATCAATCTTTTCCGAAACCGCCGAGCACGAGCGCCAACGTGCGGTCGACCGCATCGTCCCATCGCCCCGCGTGCGCGGCGCGCACGATCCGGATGCCCGGGTAGAGCGCCGTGCGCGAGCCGGTTTCCCAGCGCGCATCGGCTTTCGGGCTGAGCAGCAGCACGGCCGGCACGCCCAGCGCACCGGCCAGGTGGATGTGCGCGGTGCAGGTGGTGACCACGACGTCCATCGCGAGCATCAGCGCCGCCAGATCGCTGAAGTCGCCGATCGTATGATGCGGGAACGTGACCGGCAGATCCGGCGACTCGGATTGCGCGGACACGTCACGGTTGAGGCAGTACGCGGCATGGCCGTGCAGCCGCGCCAACGGCGCGAGGTCGCGCAGGCTGGCCGCGCGCCGGAAGCGCGTGTCGCTTTCGTTTTGACCGCGCCAGTTCAGGCCGATGCGGCGCGTGCCGGGCGCGCTGCCGTCGCGCGCGACGCGTTCGCGCCACGCAGCCGCCTGCGCGGGCGGACACGACAGATACACGGCCGGTGCGCCGTCCGGCGTCGGCGCGTAGCCGAACTGCGCGGCCAGCACCAGGAACGAGCACCAGTAATCGTAAGCGATCTGCGAGGTGTCGACCCACGCGCCGTGGGCGCCGACGAATTCGATGCGCGGGAACGTGTGACGCATCAGGCTCGTCAGCGCATCGGGCACGACGACGGTCACCGCCGCGCAGCCGAGCGCTTCCAGCGCATGCAGGTAGCGCGCGTACTGGAACTGGTCGCCGGCGCCGCCGTAGCTGATCACGAGCAGCCGTTTGCCGTGCAGCGACTGGCCCTCGTAGAGGCGCTCCGTGGGCAGTCCGAATTGCGCGGCTGTCAGCACGTTCTCGCTGGCGATGGTCGCGCGCCCGGCCTCGGCGCGCCGGCCGGCGCGCAGCAGCAGTGCCGAGCGCGCAAGCTCGACGTGCCCGCGCTGCGCGTCGGGCAGCGCGGCCGGATCGCCGAAGCGTTCGAGCGCCGCGAGCCCGGCATCCGGCTCGCCGGAGAAGCCGTAGCACGACGCGAGCTGGAGTGCGATCGCGTCGTCGTCGAGTCCGCGGCCGCGCGCGCGTTGCCAGCGCGCGATCGCGTGCCCCCATTCGCAGCGGGACTCGTGGTCGAGTGCGCGATTCCAGTTCGTTTCGGGCGCGTCGGTGTCGACGTCGGTCGCTGCCGCGTGCGTCGCATCGCGCTCGCGAGTCGGCGCGACGGCGAGCGGCTCGCCCGAGATGAACAGCCGCTGCCGGTCCCAGCGCGGGTTCGGCACGCACAGCAGGTTCAGCGCGTCGATCCGATAGAATGTGTAGTCGAGGCCGGCGAATGTATCGATGATGCGCGCTTCGCCGACTTTCCAGTACTCGACCCAGCACCACGGCAGATGCGTTTCGATCAACTGGCGCGCGCCGCGCAGCGCGTCGATTTCCATCCCTTCGATGTCGAGTTTCAGGAAGTCGAGCCTCGGCAGGCCGAGCGAGTCGAGCCTGACGACGGGCGTCGGCGTGCCGCCCGTCGCCTGGTTATCGACGAGCGACACCGAACCGAAGTCGGCATCCGCCCCGTAATCGATGTCGGGCACCTTCATCGTGCCGTTGGCGCTCGCGAGCCCCATGTTCAGCAGATGGAGGTTGTCGAGCTCGTTGAGCGCGACGGTGCCTCCGAGCGCATGGAACAGTGTGCGCTGCGGCTCGAACGCATACACGCGGCCGCCGCGTGCGCGCAGCCGCTGGGCGATCGGCACGCATACGAGCCCCGCGTTAGCGCCGCCGTCTACCACGATCGCGTCGTCGGGCAACTGGTCGATCACCAGCAGGATCGTGTCGAGTTCGCCCTGGATATGCGGTCGGCCGGTCTTGATCAGCGCTTCGGCCTGAAGCGCGCAGTGCCGGTTGATGACGAACGGGCCGTGGATCGAATCGATCACGACGAAATTGCGGACGGTCTGATTCATGGGCGTGGGAACGCGTGCGAGAACGGTCAGCCGGGCGCGCGCCCGGCGAAGAGGCGCTGGATCTGTTCGGAATACGCGCGCACGTTGTGTTCGGCGAGCGTGTCGACCTGGTGCAGGCAGCGGCGGGCCGCTGCCGCGTATTCGTCGAGCCGCGCGTCGTGCGTTTGCGCGGCGGTCGCGATCGCGCGCGCCGCATCGAAGATCTCGAAGTCCGGGTAGTAATAGCCGACGTCGCGCAGGAACGGCGAGTTGTGCACGAGCGGATAGTTGCCGTACAGCGCGTCGTACAGCAGGTAGTTCAGCCCGTTTTCCCAGTGGTGCGACACGACGATGTCGGTGTGGTGCGCGGCCCAGGCGATGAACGGCGCGCGCACGTCGGCTGTTGCCTTGCCGTCGCGCACCATCTCGAGCCCCAGCGCGAGATGCTTGAAGGCGACGTTTTCCTTCTTGTCGAACGTGTTGGTCATGTACACGTGCTCGACGAGTTCCGGGTGTTCGACGTAGCACGCGTTCGCGGCGAGCATCGGCACGATCGCGCTCTTCACGACGTTCAGGTTCGGTTCGAAGAACGCGATGCGCTTGGCCGGGCCGTGGTTGCGGTAGCCGAAGCGCGCCTTCAGGTCGGGATCGGCGTCGAGGCTGCGTTCGATGAAGTACGGCGACCAGATGTGCGGCAGCTCGATCACCGGCGCGCGATAGACGGCCTGGAAATAGGCCGCGCACGTGTGCATGTGCTGCGGGTTGGTCCAGATTTCGTCGAACTGCACGCGGTGCGGGTTCGGCCGCCAGTTGTTCTTCTCGAAGTTGATCGTTTCGACCGCGATCACGTAGTCGTTGCCGAAGCGGTACGACACGCACTTGCCGCCGCGCGCACGCACGGCATCCGCGTGCGACGGGTCGATGAACGCGTTCATCTCGATCAGCAGGTCGGTCTGGTGGATGATCGCGGACAGCGGGCGCAGCGCATTGCCGAACGCGTCCATCATCAGCGCCTGCGGGTATTCGGCGATGCCGTCGTCGTGCGCGAGCCAGACTTCGCCGATCAGCGGCGAGCTTTTCAGCAGCATGTACAGGTACACGCAGTGCTGGTTCGCGCCGTTGTACCAGATCGACTGCGTCGCGTCGCGCTGCACGTTCATCGTAATCGCGACATTGATTTTCATCGGCGGCTCCGGGCGGGCGATGCGCGGGTTACGGCGTGTAGTTCTGCGATTGGCGCGGCACGTAGCCGGTCAGGTGCCAGCGGCCGTCGTCGTCGAGGCGAAAGCTCAGTTTCTCGAATACGGTCGCGCCGCTCGCGAGCGTCGTCGCGTAGTCGAGGTTCGCGTAAAGGCCGTCGGGCACCGTCGCGACGTTGGCGTAGCGGATGCGCGTGATCTGCGCCCAGCCGCGATGGGTGACCGTGCCGACTGACTGGCGTGCGTGCTGGATGTCGGCCACGAACTGGTCCGGCTGGATGCGCGCCTTCACGAATGCGGCGGAATCGGCCCACACCGCACGGTACTGGCCGGCGTCGAGCAGCTTGAAGACGATGTCCGCGTCGTGCAGCAGTGCGTCGGCCGATTCGCCGTCGGATTGCGCGTGCGCGCCGATCGCGATCGACGCGAGCGCGCAGCCGATCAGCCATTTCGCGCGGGAGAGGGGCAGGGGTGCATTCATGTCGGAGTCCGGGGAGCGCGACGCGTTACGCGTCGCGATAGAGCGACGCGATCGCGTCGGAATACGCGGCGACGTTGTCGGGGTTGTAGATGCTGACCGAGTCGAGCACGTGCTTCGACTGCTCGCGATACGCGTCCAGGTTCGCGTCGTGTTCGGCGAACGCCTGCAGCAGCGCGCGGCCGCCGGCCTGGCAATCGAAGTCCGGATAGAAATACCCGGCCTTGCCGAGAAACGGCGAGTTGTGGATCAACGGATAGTCGCCGTACAGCAGTTCGTAGTACAGGTAGTTCTGCGCGTTCTCCCACGTATGCGACACCACCGCATCGCCGTAGGCCGCCATGAATTCGTACACCGCGTAGCGGCTTTCGAACGTCGTGATCCCGTGGTTCACGATGTCGAGGCTCTTCGCGAAGTGGACGAACGTCGGATGCTCCTTCATGTGCACGGTGTTGCACACGCGCACGAACTCCACGAAATCGGGCTTCGCGCGATACGCTTCCTCGGTCACCAGCATCGGGACGATGCTCGTCTTCACCATGCAGATGTTCGGCTCGAACATCGTCACGCGCCAGCGTGGCTTGCCGGGCTGGTAGCCGAACGACAAGCCCGCGCCGAGCGTCGCGCGCGCCTTGTCGAACAGCATCGGATGCCAGATGTGCGGAACGATCGTGACCGGCGCGCGCAGGCCCGTCTGGTAATAGTGCAGGCACGAGCGCTCGAATTCCGGAATCGTCCACACCGCGTCGTACGGCGCGCCGGAGAACAGGAAGCCCGACGGCTTGTTGAACATCGCGCGCTCGATGTCGATCACGTAGTCGTTGCCGACCCGCATCGTGACCACCTTGCCGCCGCGATCGCGGAACGTGCGCAGGTAGTCCGCGCCGAACTGCGCGCTCATTTCGATCAACACGTCGCAGCGCTGCAGCGCTTCGTCCATCGACAGCAGCGGCACGTCCCACTCGCCCAGCATCATCTGCGGATCGGCGAGCTGCTCGCCGCCGTTCACCATCACGGCTTCGGCTACGAGCGGCGACTGGCGCAGCAGCAGGATCAGCAGCAGGCAGTTCTGGAAAATGCCGTTTTCCCATAGCGACTGGCCGGCGCCGCGCACGAACAGCGACACGCCGACGACGAGACGTTTGCCCTCGCCGGGCGCTTGACGGGCATTGGAGTCCGACATGCGTATGCTCCGGTTCAGGCGACCAGGCGCGCGACGAACGCGTCCAGGTTCGCGGGGTTGTCGATCGAGACCGACTGCAGCAGCCGGCCGGCTTTCGCGCGATAGTCGTCGAGCCGTTCGTCGTGATGTAGCCACGCATCGAGCAGTGCGCGGCCGCCCGCGGCGGCATCGAAGTCCGGGTAGTGGTAACCGGCGTCGCCGAGCATCGTCGAGTTGTGGATCAGCGGATAGCCGCCATACAGCACGTCGTAGTACAGATAGTTCTGCGCGTTTTCCCAGTGATGTGACACGACGGCGTCCGCATGGCGCGCCATGAAGCCGGGCAGGTCCATGCGCGGCTCGAAGGTCGCCTTGTGCTGGCGCACCAGATCGAGGCTGTTCGCGAAGTGCACGAAGGTCGGGTGTTCCTTCATGTGCATCGAGTTGACGACGAACATGTGCTGCACGGCGTCCGGGCGCGCGCGGTAGAACTCGTCGCACGCGAGCATCGGGTAATGGCACGACTTCACGACCGAGATGTTCGGCTCGAGCGTCGCGAGATGCCACGGCCGCTGGCCGGGCCGGTAGCCGAAGGTCACGCCCTCGGCCGCGAGCGCGGCGATGCGGCGTTCAAGGAAGTACGGCGACCAGATGTGCGGCATCAGATGCACCGGCGCGCGTAGCAGGGTTTGCAGCATCGGGGCGCCCGTCTTCTCGTACTGCGGCAGCAGCCACACTTCGTCGAACGGCGCGCCGTTGAAGACGTGGCCCGATGGTTTGTCGAAGATCGGCGTTTCGGATACGCCCGCATACACGTGCCCGCAGAAGAACGCGGCGATTTTCTTGCCGAGCGCCTTCATATGCCGGAGCCATTCCACCGGCAGTTGTGCGCCCATCTCGAGCACGACGTCGAGTTCATGCGTCACGTCGGAAGGCTTCACGAGCGGAATGTCGAGGCCGTCGAGGTCGAGCCCGGCCGGCAGCGCGTTGGCGTCACCGCCGTTCAGGAAATAGACGGGGCCGACACGGTCCGAGCGCTTGAGCATCATCGCGAGGAACGCGATGTTCTGATGGATGCCGTTTTCCCAGATCGCCTGGCCGTCCCGCGCAAACAGCGAGATGCCGACGGCCGGCCGTTGCTTGCGGGTGCGACCCGAGGCGGCTTGATTGATGTCCGTCACCGGTTGGTTTCCTCTGCGGCGTCGTGCGTGCGGCCGTGGCGTCGAGCGAGCGGCCCGAAAACGGCGCGCCGTGGATTGTCATGGTTGCGTGTGCGCCGGCGTGCGCTGCAAAACGAGCCGAGCGACGCGGAGCGCGGGGCGGCCGCCGGGTTCCGGAATGCCGTCGCGCGTGACTGGCACGGCGCGCGATGCGGGCGGAACGCCCCGGCAACTGTCTGCGCCGATTGTGGCACGGAAGTCGCCGGTTTGTGGAGGGGTATGACGAACTTTGACATAGCGGCCGGCGCCGTCGCGGCGCGCCGGCGAAGCAGTGCCGGAACGGTCCGGCGGGGCGGGGGCGCCCGCCTGGTTCGTGGCCGTCGCGGGCGGGCGCGACGGCTGCCGTTCAGCGCTGCAGCGAGATTTCGACGCGGCGGTTGCTGGCGCGGCCTTCGGCCGTCGCGTTGGACGCGACCGGATCGGCGCTGCCGCGGCCGGTCACAGACACGGATTGCGCGTTCAGCCCGTGCGTCTTCAGGTAGCCCGCGACGGTCTCCGCGCGGCGCTTCGACAGCGCGAGATTGGATGTGGCGCTGCCCGTCGAGTCCGTATAGCCGGTCACCGTCACCTGCGAGTACGTGCGGTCTTCGCGTTCGCTCAGCAGTTTGTCGAGCGATGCGCGTGCGGCGGGCGTCAGCGTGGCCAGGCCCGTCGCGAACAGTGCGTCGCCGGCCAGGTTGACGTGTTCGACCACGGGCGCGGGAGCCGGTGCCGGTTCGGCGGCCGACGCCGTTTCCGCCGGCGCGGCGCCGCACTGGAACACCAGCGTCGCCGGATCCGAGCCGTCGCGCAGCGCGCGGGCCGAATCGACGGTGCGCACCGGCTGGTCGCCGCAGATCTTGCGGGCGGCCTTCATGCAGGTCTGCGGGCCCGACAGCAGGCCGTGGCAGTCCACCTGGAACGTGCGCACGCCGTCGCGCGGCTGCAGTTCGGATGCGCTGTAGGTCGGGCCGGATGCGGTCGAGCATGCGGCGAGGCCCATTGCGGAAAGCGCGAGCGCAAGAGCGAGTTTGTTCACGGTTACGTCCTCAAGGCTTGGGTTGACCGAAGCCCGCCGTACGGGGCACGGCGGGTTCGTCCTGCTGCCGGCGCCGCCGTGTCCGGCCCGGCTGGCGAGCCGGGCGGCGTGGCGGCGCGACGGGTTACTTCCACTGGTACAGCATGCCGGCGCCGATCACCTTCTGACCGCCGCTGAAGCCGCCGTTGATCGACGCCTTCAGGTTTTCCGTGATGCGGGCCTGCATGTTGACCGCCATCGCCTTCTGGCCGAGGAAGGTCGACGTGCCGACACCCATCCCGAAGTTGGCGTCGCGATCGAGCTGCGGGATCGAGGCCATCGCGCCGACGGCTGCGATACCCTGCTTCGCCATCTGGTCGGTCTGCTGCAGTTGCGAACCCAGCGAGTTGATCTGCGCCTGCTGGCCCGACAGTGCCGTCGACAGCGTCGTCTGCACCTGCGTCAGCTGGTTCACGTTCACCGCGTCGGTGCCTTCCGTACCCGGCGCGACGTTCGTGATCTGGCGCTGCTGCGTGTCGCTACCGACCGACACCACGTTCGAACGGCCGCCGTCGGTCGAATTTGCGCCGATCGCCACCGAGTTCGAGCCGGCGGTGACGGTCGGCTTGTCGTTGCCGGTGCCGTTCATGTCGGCCGCGATGCCGGAGTTGTTCGCCGCACGCGTCTGGTTGTTGTTGATCGTCGTCGACAGCTGGTTCACCGTGTTGCTGATGTTCGTCACGCCCGTCGACAGCGAGGCCACGTTGCTGTTCGTCGTGCTCAGGCCAGTCGACAGCGAGCCGATGCCGGTCGACGTCGACGTGGACAGCGACGACACGTTGCTGTTCGTCGAGCTCAGGCCCGTGGACAGCGAGTTGATCGCGGTCGAGGTCGATGTGGACAGCGAGGCCACGTTGCTGTTCGTCGAGCTCAGGCCGGTGGACAGCGAGCCGATGCCGGTCGACAGCGACGAGATGTTCGACGCGGTCGACGTGGACAGGCTGTTGAGCGCCTGGTTCGTCGCGTTGAGCTGGCTGCCGTTGATCGCGTCCGTGCTGGTGGCCGATACCTGGCCTGCCGCGACGTTCGTGATCTGGCGTTCCTGGCCGGGCGCGCCGACGCTCACCACACCCACCGGGGAGCTGCCCGCGAAGAAGTATGTGACGCCGCCGATCGTTGCGCTCGACGTGCCCACTGCCGTACCCGTGACCGAGTTCGCGCCGAGTGCGACCGAGTTCGCGACGTTCGCCGTGGCGTTCGAGCCGAACGCGAGGGCGTCGGCCGCCGTTGCCGACGCGTTCGAACCGTAGGCTTGCGCGCCCGTGGCGCTTGCGATCGCCTGGTTGCCGACGGCGATCGTGTTGTCCGCGGTCGCCTGGCTCGAGCCGCCGAGGGCCACGGCATTGGCGCCGTTCGCCGTGTTCGCGTTGCCCAGCGCCACTGCGCCGTCGCCGCTGGCCGTATCGTTCGCGCCCATCGCCACTGCACCCGTGCCCGTTGCCACGCTCGGGTCGCCGATCGCGACGGCGCCGTCGCCGCTCGCCGTATTTCCGGAGCCGATCGACACCGCCTTGCCGCCGGTGGCCGATGCGTTCTGGCCGATCGCGACTGCGCCGTTCGACGCCGCGTTCGAGCCGTCGCCGACTGCGACGCTGCTGGCGCCTGCCGCGCTGGCGTTCACGCCGGCTGCGAGCGCGTTGACGCCCGTCGCGCCGTTGTTGTCGTAGTTGCCTTGCTGCGTACCGTTGTCGTTGACGCTGTAATAGTGCGTCTTCGCGTCGTTGATCGCGGTCGAGGTCGACGTGGACAGCGACGATACCGAGCTGTTCGTGCTGCTCAGGCCGGTGGACAGCGAGCCGAGGCCGGTCGACGTCGACGTGGACAGCGAGACGATCGTGCTGTCGGTCGAGCTCAGGCTGGTCGACAGGGAGTTGATGCCCGTCGAGGTCGAGGTGGACAACGACGTGATCGTGCTGTTCGTCGAGCTCAGGCCGGTGGACAGCGAGTTGACGCTGGTCGAGGTCGAGGTGGACAGCGACGTGATCGTGCTGTTCGTCGAGCTGAGGCCGGTGGACAGCGAGTTGATGCCGGTCGAGGTCGAGGTGGACAGCGACGTGATCGTGCTGTTCGTCGAGCTCAGGCCGGTGGACAACGAGTTGATGCCGGTCGAGGTCGACGTGGACAGCGAGCTGATCGAGCTGGTTGCCGACGAGAGGCCCGTCGACGTGGAGGTCGAGAGCGAAGCGACCGTGCTGTCGGTCGAGCTCAGGCCAGTCGACAGCGAGTTGATACCGGTCGAGGTCGACGTGGACAGCGAGCTGATCGAGCTGGTGGCGGACGAGAGGCCCGTCGACGTCGAGGTCGAAAGCGACGCGACGGTGCTGTCGGTCGAGCTCAGGCCGGTGGACAGTGAGTTGATGCCGGTTGAGGTCGATGTGGACAACGAGCTGATCGAGCTGTTAGCCGACGAGAGGCCGGTCGACGTGGAAGTCGAGAGCGAAGCGACCGTGCTGTCGGTCGAGCTGAGGCCAGTCGACAGCGAGTTGATACCGGTCGAGGTCGAGGTGGACAACGAGCTGATCGAGCTGGTTGCCGACGAGAGGCCGGTCGACGTGGAAGTCGAGAGCGAAGCCACCGTGCTGTCGGTCGAGCTCAGGCCAGTCGACAGCGAGTTGATACCCGTCGAGGTCGACGTGGACAACGAGCTGATCGAGCTGGTTGCCGACGAGAGGCCGGTCGACGTGGAAGTCGAAAGCGAAGCGACGGTGCTGTCGGTCGAGCTCAGACCCGTCGACAACGAGTTGATACCGGTCGAGGTCGATGTGGACAACGAGCTGATCGAGCTGTCAGCCGACGAGAGGCCCGTCGACGTGGAGGTCGACAGCGAGGCGACCGAGCTATCGGTCGAACTCAGTCCTGTCGACAGCGAATTGATTCCCGTCGACAGCGACGAGATTGCGTTGCTGGACGATGACACCGTCGTCGACAGCGAGTCGACGGCCGAATTGGTCGCGAAGAGCTGGGAGCCGTTGATCGCATCGGTACTGGTCGAGGTGATTTGACCGGCCGCGACATTGGTGATCTGACGCGTGGTGTTCGTGCTTGCGTCGCCGACGCTGACGACGCTACTCGGGTTGCCACCCGCAAACGTGGTCGTCACGCCGCCGACGGTACCAGTCGGCGTCGGGTTGGGTGCTTCGGTGACGGAGCCGCTGCCGAGCGCGACATCACCGGTGTTGTTGGCGACGGCATTCGGGCCGATCGCAACGGAATTGGTACCGAGTGCCTGGCTGTCGGCAGCCGTCGAGTTCGCGTGGAAGTATTTGATGCCCTGGCTGTTGATGCTGTCGATCGCCGAGCCGACGTTATTGGCGGTCGACGTTGTGCCGTTCGCGTTGTAGGTCGTGTATGCCGGCGCGGAAACCGTTCCGGTCGTCGAATCATATTTCGCACCGCCGCCGAGCGCCGTAGCCGTGCTGTTGCCGAGGTTGTCGGTCTTGGTCGTGACCGTGCTGAGGCCGGTGGACAGAGAGCCGATCGAGCTGGTGGCAGACGAAAGACCGGTCGACGTGGACGTGGACAGCGACAGAACTGAACTGTTGGTCGAACTCAGTCCCGTCGAAAGCGAGCCGATGGAGCTGGTAGCTGACGAGAGGCCCGTCGACGTGGACGACGACAGCGAAGTGACGTTGCTATTGGTCGAGCTGAGGCCGGTGGACAGCGAGCCGATGGAGCTAGTCGCCGACGACAGCCCCGTCGACGTGGACGACGACAGCGAGGTAACGTTGCTGTTGGTCGAGCTCAGCCCCGTCGAAAGCGAGCCGATGGAGCTAGTCGCCGACGACAGACCCGTCGACGTGGACGACGACAGCGAAGTGACGTTGCTATTGGTCGAGCTGAGGCCGGTGGACAGCGAGCCGATGGAGCTAGTCGCCGACGAAAGACCCGTCGACGTGGACGAAGACAGCGAGGTGACGTTGCTATTGGTCGAGCTCAGCCCCGTCGAAAGCGAGCCGATAGAACTGGTAGCCGACGAAAGCCCCGTCGAAGTCGACGACGAAAGACTCGAGATGCTCGAAGTCGTCGTGCTGGCGACCGAGTACAACTGGCTGCCGTTGATCGCGTCGGTGCTGTTTGCCGAGACCAGGCCTGCTGCGACGTTCTGGATGCGTCGCTCCGCGCCGGCCTTGCCGACACTCACGACGCCGCCGCTTGCGGCGCTGCCGGCGTAGTTGCCGAATGTCTGCCCGCCGATCGTCGTGCTGAGCACCGAGCTGGTGCCGCCGGTCGCGGTCGATGCCGTGCCGGTCGTCACTGCGCCCTGGCCGATCGCGACGGAGCCCGTCACGTTCGCCGTGGCGCCCGTGCCGAACGCCGATGCGTTCGCGGTGGTCGCGGATGCGCCCGCGCCGAATGCCGTCGTGTTGGTCGCCGACGCATTGGAGGTGTTGCCGAACGCGGCGGCGTTGTTCCCCGACGCCGTTGCGGAGTTGCCGAGCGCCGTGGCGGACAGGCCCGTTGCTGTCCCGGTCGTGCCCTGTGCATAGGCGCTCTGGCCGATCGCGACGTCGCCGTTAGACAGCGTCTGCGCCGAATTGCCGAGCGCCATCGAGTTGGCGCCCCCGCCGGCCGCGCTCGCGCCCAGCGCGAATGCACCGCTGGCAGACGACGTCGCGCCGTTGCCGATCGCGACGGACGACTGGCTCGTCGCGGTGACTGACTGACCGATTGCGATGGACTGGTTACCGGTGGCCTGCGAGCCCGACGCCCCGGCGTGACCGCCGATGGCGACCGCATCCGTGCCGGTCGCGAGTGCCTGGTCGCCGATCGCAACCTGCGAGCCGAGGCCGTTGGCCGTGGCGGTGGCGCCGATGGCGACAGGCGAGGTTCCCTGGCCCGTGTTGGTACCGATGGCCTGCGCGCCCTGGCCGATTGCGATCGCGCCGTTTTGCAGCGCCGTATTCGAAGTGCCGGCCGTCGCGTTGCCGATTGCGATCGCGCCGGAAACCGTCGAGTTGCCGGTCGCGGTTGCACCATTGCCGACCGCGACCGCGTAAAGGCCCGACGCGGTCGACGAGTACGACGACCCGGTGCCGCCGCCGATCGCGACCGCGCCGGTGCTCGCGGACGATCGGGTGCCCACCGTGTATTGCGCGTACGCCACATTGGTTGCACACGCGCCAGTCACGAGCATGGCTGCCACGACGGCTTTTGCCACGGCCGACTTGTTCGGCTTGCCGCGTGCGGTAGAAATTTCCGATGCGGCAACCCAGGCGCCAAGGGATTCGTTCCAGATAGAGCGGTATGTGCGGTTCATGTCCTGCTATCTCCAAGTGCGCAACGCAACAAACCGGTCTATATCGTCAGATGAATCTGCCGTGCGCCCGCGCGAATCTAAAAAATGTAGGGCCGAGTTTATTTGAGATGGTTTTTTGAGATTGACAAATAGTGAAAAATGGAAGGCTTCGAAAGTTAAAAGAAGGTTAATGGGTCGTGTTTTGATGTATTAACGCGTAACGATTTGGAAAATAACGAGAATGCAGTGTGTAGGGCTTCGTGCACGCCATGTGGCGGGAAGAAAAGTCATAAGATTCAAATGGTTAAGTTTGTTATGTGCGACAGGTTACATATGACTCACCACAAAACGTAAGACAAATGAAATGGCAAACGTTTGCGCTTGAGCGTCGCCTTTCGGATTTGTAATGATTGTTGGATGGCCGGAGTCGAGAAAATTTGCTGCTTTGTTAATCTATTAATTCGATAGCAATTTGTATTTTTATTTATATTAAATGCCATTCGGCGTGAATGGAAAACACCTGAAGAAGGTGATGCATAATTGTGCACGTTTGCTCATGGCGGGAGCTGCTGCTGACCGTCTGACGGGCGTTCGGCGACCGGTCGGTCAAGCGAAGTTGTAAAAAATTGCTACAGAGCAGTGCTGCTCAGCTCGGTATTCCGATCGGAAATTTGTTCCAATTGATGTGTCCCGGAGGACGTGGTGAGTGGGGACTGAAATAACATGCCCGCCTGTCCCCGACGATCGGGCTTTTAACGCTTACGATCTGGTGGCGAGGGGTTGCGCCCGGCGCTGCCGATAGACGTCCATGGCAAGGTCGGAGACGCGGTGGAAGGGGCCGAAATGTCAAATTCCTGGTGTGACAATTTGCCCTGCCACACGGAGGTCGGACATGCGTGCCGAACGACGGAAACGACGCACTCGAATGTATCGGGTGAGCAACATGGGTCCGACGGACGCGCATCGAGTCCCGCGTCGTCGTGCACGAGGCGTCGGATTCGGGCCGTGGCGCGGCCGAATCGTCGCGTGCGCCGCTCGAGCCCACGGGCTTGTGAAAGGAGGCGCCGCATGGGCAGCGGCTGGAGTGCGCCGGCGACGCTGCGCGTCGGCTTCCGGATCGGAAACCGGAAACGGACGCGCCTCGGCGCTATTTCCGCAAAAAACGCAGCGCGAGCCGCGCCATGCGCGGGACGAGCATCGGGCGCAGCAGCCGCTTGTCGTACCCGGCCATCCGGCGGTCGTTCTCGCTGAGGCACAGCTCGATCAGCTCGCGCGGGTTCAGCGTCTCGCCGATATCGGCGGTGCCCGTTGCCGGGAAGTTAGCGTCGCGTGCGACGCCATCGGCATCGATGCCGCGCGCGATGCCGATGCGCTCCCGGATCAGGAACACCCACACGGCCGCCGCGCGTGCGAAGAACCAGGGCCGGCGCCACCACGGCAGATTGCGCCAGTACCACGCGTACCAGTTAACGAAGAACAGGATGTGCCGGCCTTCCTCCTGGATCACGGGTTCGAAGGTTTCGACGAGTTCGGACGGGAAATAACCGGAGCGTTGCGCGGAGCGAAACAGGCCGAACGCGAAGAAGCTGTCGATGCACTCGCTGAAGCCGGTCATCATCCACGACCATTCGGGATCCGTCGGCGCCGGATAGGCAGGCTCGAGGGCGAGCTTGATGCCGTATGCGTGCACCAGCTTCGACAGTACGACCTTGTGGCGTGCTTCCTCGCCGCCGTCCATCTCGAGTGCGCGGCGCAGCAGCGGATCGTCGACGGTCGCGGCGAAGGTGGCGACGCGAATCGATGCGCGGCCTTCGGTCTGCACGGCGATGTCCCAGATGGGCAGCGACGTGAGTCGCTTGAGTGCGTCGGGTTGGAGTGCTGGCCAGTCGATGACTGCCGGTTTGTACGGGTTGTGTGTGTCGAGCAGCATGCGGCAGAACATCTGCCTGTGCGCATCGGAACCGATCCTGACCGGACCGTGCCTCTCGAAGGTCCAGTTGCGCATGGCGTGATCTGCCGCTGCATGCTCTTCCTGCAGCGTGTCGGACATGGCTGTTGTTATGCGATTACGGAGTGAAAGATTTTTGCATAGCTTCCGTAAACGCGTATTTTCGAGCGCGCGGCTGTGCTGCTGTCGTTTGTCGTTAAAGCCGAGCGGATTGACACTCAAGGCGAGCGGGACGGGTGCTCCGGCACGGCTGCCAACGTCAGGCCGGGCTTGGGTAGGCAACCGAAGGGTTTTGTGCCGGATTCGGTTAACCGGCTACGTTCAACTGATGCTGAGCACGGTGGCGCCGCGCGAATCTCCTGACGCCTACCGGTGCTCCAGCGCCCGACGCTGCTGTTTTTACACAGCCTCGGCCGAGAGTCGACTGATGCAGTCGGCCCCGGAGGCGCCACAACACTGCTCTGCGACCATGGGCCTATCCGTCATTTTGTGGGCGGGGCATATCATGAGAGATAAAAGTCATGGATATGCCGATGAAGAAGAAACGAAGAACGGTAGCATCCCAGGCAGCGGCCCGCGGGCCGCTGCCTGAACAGCCTAAGGAACTGCTGGACCAGTTGGTCAAGCGGCCGATGACGCCGGCCGAGGTGCAGGACTTTGTGCTGGCGTTCAACAAGGCAGTCATCGAACGCGCGATGGGAGCCGAAATAAATCTGCATCTGGGCTACCCGCCGGGCCAGCCCAAGCCGCTCGGTCAGGTCGACGAGCGCAACGGCGCCAGCGGCAAGACGGTCATCACCGATCGTGTCCCGGTTCGGGTCGAAGTTCCCCGCGATCGCGACGGCAGCTTCGAACCGATCCTGATTCCCAAGCATGACCGAGGAGGACTGGATGCGGCCAAGTGCGTCGCTCATGCTCAAGCCGAATGCCGCGAAAATCCCGAACGTCTGCGTCCACATCGGCATTTCCTGTATCGATCTCGAAGAATTCAAGTACCAGCAGGACTAGAAGTACTGATCCCCGCGTGGGCGGGGATCGGATGGTCAGCGCATGCTCAGTATTCTCCAGACGCGTTGCGGGGTCGCGCAGCCGAATAGCGCTAAGGCCATCGATACGTTGCGACAACGACAGATCTATGATCGCTAAAGCCTCGTCGACTTAGACCTCCGTCGGGGCGCTCTTGCCTGCCAAAGTCAGTCCGCCAAGGAGGAAACCGCCGGAGGTGCCCAGATTGAACGCCGCGACATTGTGGTCGGCGGCCGTACCGACGGCCTGAACATATGCTTCAGATTGATAGTGCGAGCGTTAGAATCTGTATCCAATCGATACGAACGAAATGATGGGATTGACTTTTAGCTTTGCGCTGCTGGTCACGATACCTACTTTCGACTGTGTTGTCAGCGTTGCCCGGACGGACAACCACATATACGAAAGCGAGGCATCAATCGACCAGTGTTGGTTGATGTTATAGGTCAAGCCTGCATTGACTACGGGCGCGAGCGAGCGGTTCAACTTGACCGTAGTCGGTCCCTCAAGCGCGGCCCCGAGCCCTGGGGAGTATAAAAGTGCGCCACTAGATGCCACGGGCTCAAGTTTCACGTCACTAAACCAAACATAGGCGGCTCCTCCCGCGAGGTACGGTCGAAGGTTGCTTGTGGCATCGTTGAAGTAGTACTTCAACAATATTGTCGGGCTCCATTCATATGCCGATCCTGCACGCCCGAGAGCGCTGAGCGATCCGGTGCCGCTCAGCCGGAATTTTGGCGGAATACCGCCCACGGCCGCAGCCGCGATGTGGTCGGTAATGAAGTACGTAGTGGCGAATCCGAGCGTATCTGCGTTATCAACCGACGTACCAGTGCCCGCTGCAGTAACACTGGTTCCGAGAGCGCGGACTTTCAGTGGGTCACTGGAGTCCAGTGGTGCGAGATGGAACCAACCTAAGTTAGCGACGAGATCTCCGGCTTTTTGTGCCTGGGCTGCCGAGCACGTTAGCAACGCGGTAGCAACCACCAAAACTTGTTTCATCAACATCCTGTCTCCCCCGATTGTACGTTCAAGGTGATAAATTGAAGCGGCAAAGCAACTGGATACCGGCCGTGATTGCGCTACTGGACTAATTCCGTTGCGTTGAGATATTCAGTGATAGATCGACACAAGGTAGGGTTGGCGGAACTTTGTAAATTTATATGATAGGAATCCGAATTGATTGAATTTTATAGCGGCGCGGTGTCGATATGAATATGAAATTGAATTGGAATTACAATTGATTGTTGTGTTGGTTTGTTGGTTTTTTTGTTTGGTTGTTGATTGAGTTTATATAATTATTCTCAGTTCGCTGAATATTTCACTCCGCGCGACAGGTAATCCCACGCCCGATCTCGACCAACGCCGAAACTGTTCGAGGCGTATTAGTGCTCTGTAGTAGTCGTGGGTGCTCAGCGCCTTGTTCATTAGCGCTTTACGGACCCAGATTCCGAGTGCGCTGCCGTTCGTCCGGCGCAGACGCTGAATCAATGAGACTTTCTCGAGCAAGGCCAGTTTGCGCATGGTGCATACTCGGAAGCTGGATAAATGGGAGGCACACCTCCTTGGCAGTGTCGGATCCATCTGATGCCCCCGTGCATGTCGTGCATCGGTGTTCGTCTGATGTCACTGGCAACCGCTTTGAAGTATATGACTCGTATAGTATCGTTGCTATACGAAATGTATAGTTGGTGAAAACCACAACTGGTCCAGCGCGAGGCGGAACCCTCTACAGGGTGAAGCAGTCGATCCGGCCCGATAGACTGCCACCAAGTCTCCTGATTCTGAGGATCAAGACGGATGTCGAACGCACCGCGTGCCACCGCCAGATACCCAGGGTTGTTGATGTCCTGAGCGAGGCTGACTCAGCTTCGCGAACGTGAATTTCTTGCGATCGCGTAACGCCATCCGTGGCGACTCTGACCGTGCCGATCCGGGGTGCGACCGGGGAGGTTCTCACCAATTCGGATCATGACTGAGACTGAGGGCGGGACTCGTGCCCCGATTATCGAGGCCAGAGGATATTAATGAGGCCGTGCGCTCGCCGAGAAGCGACGGTACCCGTCTGGATGCATTGCAGTTCGGTCGACTTTCGCGAGAGCATCGACTGTAAGCCGATACTGGTCGGCCAGGCAGCTCGTTTGAATCCAAAGATTACCGCGCCGTTGCCCTCATGGCGCGTCTTCTCGCATCGGTTGCCAACCAAGCTTGCTTACATGGCACCTGGATTCGCTGCGCGATGCTGCAGGCAGCGCAAATGGTTCGGCCGGGATTCGTGGGTATCTGAAGCTTTGGATATTTGTGAGTTCAGCCGAACTCCGGCAAGACATCAGGGCTTGTATTCGAGAATCTTGAATACCTGTGTGAACGCCTGCCTGCTTCCTTGCAGGAGGGATACGCGCCCTTCGCGGAGTGCGTGCGTAGGAGTGATTTCGCGCAAAGCCAGAGCCATGAATGTCCCCATGTCGCACTGTATCTTGACGTCGGGAGGCTCTGTGCTGGGGCCGGAACGGATCAGCACCTTTCCGTGGTTCACCGGGACATGGAAAATCTCCGCGCCCACATGGAACTCATACAATGTTTGTAAGCCGGCGCTCACGGCGGGATCGCTCGACCCCGTCAAGCACAGTGCGATGAGTTCCGCACGGGCCGTGGACGGATCGATGCGCTCATCGAGCGGCAGGCGCAGACCCCAGAGCCCGAGTGCAATCACAGGCTTGCGCAGTTGTTCGCCCATTTCCGTCAGTTCATAAGCTGGCGTAGCGGCGGATGTTGGCAACGTGGTCGGTTGGATGACATCGTTCTCTACCAGCATGGCCAAGCGCTCGGACAGCCGGTTTGCTCCCATGGCCGGCAAGATCGTTAGCAAATCCTTGAACCGCTTCGGGCCCAGCAAGAGTTCGCGGATCACGAGGAGCGTCCAACGATCGCCGAGGACGTCCAATGCTCGGGCCATTGGGCAAAGTTGACCGTAGGTTTTGTTTGGCATGTCACATTGTACAAGGCCCTGCTTAAGCAAAGCCGGTTGGAAGGTGATGGTCACGGCTCAGACGAAAAATTGACGGACTGCCTTGCGGACACCAGCATCCGTAGGGAAGATTTTCCAGACAAGGCGTGTCTTGCCATCGAGAACCTGCCGCCGCGTTGGGTATCCGTTGAGTCACGTCCTGAATCTCCTCGGGGCAATACACCCAGCGCACACGGCAGGTCGTCCCAGAGGGCGATGACCGGCCGCGCGATCGTCGCCGCAGCGAAAGGGGTATTTGTTGTCGCACCTTCTCGCGCAGAGACGCCATGGCACGCGCGGCGGTCTGATCGAACGGTAGTGCGACCTTGATGTCTCGCGATGTCAACGTCGTAGCCGGACCCATACGTCTTCTCCAGTCTCGGGGTTCTGATGGCGTACTACACATTCTACTATATTGTTTGTATAGTCATACTGCTATACCAAGCGTATAGTGTTGTCGGTGGTCGTAACGTCGGTCCCGCATTTGTGCCTTTCGCCCCGGTCGGGTGGAGCGATACTGCGCCCAAGCTAACGCGGTGTGACGGTTGGCGGACTGAACGGCGTCTTCTCTTATAAGTACGGATACCTGAATGATAGGAGAAGCTGATTACATTCGTGTGGATCTATCCCTACGAGATCGTTGTCGATCGCGGTACTTCGTCGACTACGCTGCTGCAGACTACTAGAACCAGGAAACGGAGACAAACCATGAACGTCCTATTCGCCAATGTGGGTGTAGAGAGCCGGACCGGAGAAGGCTCGAGGTGCTCCAGATGAGTACTTCATATGATTTTGACTATGTCGTCATCGGTTCAGGGTTCGGCGGTAGTGTGTCCGCCTGCCGTCTTACTGAAAAGGGCTATTCGGTTGGTGTGATGGAAATGGGGCGGCGTTGGACAGCTGAAGATTTTCCTAAGACCAACTGGGACGCGAGACGCTGGATGTGGCGACCTGGTCTGAAGATGTTCGGCTTCTACAACATGCGGCTGTTCCGCCACGTCATGGTCTTGAGCGGAAACGCAGTCGGTGGCGGTTCCATCACATACGCGAACGCCTTACTGGTACCGCCCGAAAGGGTGTGGGACGAGGGTTCGTGGGCGGGCCTGAAGGACTGGAAGCGTGTCATGCCCCAGTACTACGCCATGGCTGAACGAATGCTCGGGGTGACCGAGAACCGAATTCTGGGCGAGGCCGATTTTCGGCTCAAGAAGATGGCGGACTTGCAGGGCGTAGGCGATACGTTTCACAACGGCCGTGTGGCGACTTTCTTTGCACCAAACGGTGAGGCTGGCGGCAAAACCTATGCCGATCCCTACTTCGGCGGCGAAGGTCCGGAGCGCGGGACATGTGTCGGTTGCGGTGGCTGTATGGTGGGTTGTAAGCACAACGCCAAGAATACACTCGACAAAAATTATCTCTATTTTGCTGAAAAGCGTGGGGCGCGGGTTTTTGCCGAAACCAGGGTGGTGGACGTGCGCCCACTCGACGGTAAGGAAGACGGGAGCAACGGCTACGAAGTCTTCACTGAGCGCTCGACCACATGGTTCAATAAGCAACGACGCAGTTTCCGCTGCCGCGGGGTGATATTTGCCGCGTCCTCATTGGGCACGATGGAATTGTTGTTCCGCCTCAAGCAGAGCGGCTCCCTGCCGCGCATCAGTGATGACCTCGGCAAGCGCGTGCGCACAAATGCCGAGTCTCTCGTCGGTGTGCGCTTTCCGGCCAAAGACAAGAGCATGTCGCCCGGCGTAGCCGGTGGTGCCGGCGTCTATATCGACGAACGGACGCACATCGGCGCGGTGCGTTATCCGGAAGGTTCGGACGCTACAGGTCTGATGATGACCTTACTATCTGGCGGGCGTGCCGGGTGGACGCGGATTTTTACCTGGCTATGGACGCTGGCAACACATCCGGTGAAAGCAATACGTGTGCACAACCCCTTCGGATTTGCACGCCAGACAATACTGTTCGTTGTAATGCAGACGGTGGACGCCTTTATCAACATGCAGTTCAAGCGTCGCTGGTATTGGCCGTTTGGCAAGCAGTTGTGCACTGAAGGTGGCCCGATCCCTACCTTCATCCCTGAAGCCAACAACTTTGTTGAAAAGGGGGCGAGGGCCCTGGGCGGCATCCCAACGACGTTGCTGACGGAAATTCTATTCAACATTCCAACGACGGCGCATTGCATGGGCGGATGCGCAATGGCGGACTCGCCCGAGCGCGGGGTGATGGACGCTCAGAACCGCGTCTTCGGTTATCAAAATTTGCTGATCTGTGACGGCTCGATGCTCAGTGCCAACCTTGGTGTGAATCCGAGTCTCACTATCACGGCGCTGACTGAGCACGCGATGTCCCACATTCCTGCGAAGTCGTCGCACGTTCCCCATCTTTCAAGTGTCTCCTATGGCCAGTCCGCTTACAACTAACGGCATCCCGTTGAACCGGCCCTTGAGCCTGCCCAATGGCAGCGTGTACAGCAACCGGCTCACCAAGTTGCCCTAAGTGAGGCACTGGGTAGGTACGACAACCATGTGACGCCCAGACTCGCCGAACTGTACCGGCGCTGGGCAGCTTCAGGTGTCGCACTAAGTACAAGCGGGCTTGACCGCTGACACGATTTTTCCACTATTAGCGTCGTCGAAGAATGATCTTGGAGATCAATGCAATGCGCCATCTACTGAAGTCAGGTGTCATCGGACTAGCCCTGGCCGCAACTCTCATTTCCTCGCCAGTTCGGGCAGGTGAGGTATCGTCAGATAGCGAGAAGATCAGCATACCGATACAAAAACAGGAACTCGATGTCAATTGGAAGGACGTGCCGACGCAGACCATCACTGCAGGAGGAGTGGACTTCGCGTATCGGGAGCTCGGGAAGGAACATGGTGGTACACCGGTGATCTTCCTTACTCACTTGGCTGCCGTGCTAGACAATTGGGACCCTCGAGTGGTGGACGGCCTCGCTGCGGAGCATCATGTGGTCACGTTCGACAATCGTGGTGTCGGAGCCTCCAGTGGCTCGCCATCCGATTCGATTGATCAGATGGCTGATGATGCCATTAGCTTTATCAAGGCCATGGGGTACAAGAAGGTAGATCTTTTTGGCTTTTCGATGGGCGGCATGGTTGCACAGGAACTCGTGTTGAAGCAGCCGGAACTCGTCCGAAAAATTATTCTCGCGGGAACGGGGCCTGCCGGCGGAGAGGGCATCAGTGCAGTGACCAGCGTTACCCTCTACGACATGCTTCGAGGGTTCCTCACTGGCCAGGATCCGAAGCAGTACTTATTCTTCACCCGGACACCAAATGGTATCGAAGCAGGAAAGGCGTTTCTGGCACGTTTGAAGGAGCGTTCGGAAAACCGAGACAAAAAAATCTCCCTGACCGCTTTTGGGGCTCAATTGAAGGCGATTCGTGCATGGGGGCAGAAAGAGCCACAGAACCTTTCGGTTGTGCAGAACCCGGTGTTAGTTGTCAACGGCGATAGCGATCGGATGGTTCCAAGCAAGAACTCCGAGGATTTGGCGCGGCGCCTGCCGAACAGCACGCTCATCATCTACCCTGATTCGGGCCATGGTGGTGTGTTTCAGTTCTACGCGGACTTCGTGCCAAAAGCGCTCGAGTTCCTTGGCGAATAAGTTTGAAGATGGCGCCCGCCAGGGCGCTCGATCCTCCCAGGCAGGCTTGCGTAGTGGGAAGAACTGCAAGTTTGAGGCAGCAGACGACTAGTTTCCCGATTCGCGCCGAGCATGGTGTCAGTCTGTCATTTTCGAACATCAAGAATCATAAGGATTCCATCATGACCGATACTTTCCGTAGTAGCACGTCTGCCGTGGGGCAGGCCGATATATTCAAAAAATGGGTTCAATATTTCGGTGCGACCGATCCCAAGGATCTCGACCTCGGAACGTTAACGGCTATCCATGCGTGGGTCATGGACGGTTTGGAGCCGAATGATCAAAGACAAGAACGGTAGTCGGCCCCGCGCGTGTATCGGTGGTTGGAAGTCCCCGTTCCTTGAAATGCAACACCGTCCAGTAAGGGGCCATCGGTGCCCCATGTCACTTTTGCTTAGCGGAGCTGTCGTTACCATGATCGTGCGCTGGTTCGCATGCTGCCGCCGACGGCCCCAGGGTCGCGAGGATCTTGTCGCGGCATACCGTCAGGATTTCTTCGGCCAGTAGGGAATCATCCGGGCACGCGCGCGACAACACAATGGCGCCGACCGCATGCGCCATGATGTCGAGGCAGTTGGCTCGCGCCTCCGCCGAGTCTGCACCGTCCGACGAACCACGTTCTTGGCACAGCGCCGCCAGCAGTCTTTCGATGCCGTCCGCGAATGTGGCGCGGACGGCTTCGGATTGACGCGCGGCATCTCCACCCAGCGCAGCCATCGTGCAGCCGGTTCCGCGCGAGTCCCGGTGCTCGCGCGCGAGATACAGTCGCACAAACTCCGATGTGTCGACCCCAGCCGACAGCGCAACGGTCTGCGCCATGCCGCAGGCTGCCGACTCCGCGATCAGATCGGCCTTCGAGCGGAATTGCTTGTAGAAGCCGCCGTGGGTAAAACCAGCTGCACCCATCAGATCGGCTACTCCGACCCCATCATAGCCGCGCTCCCTGAATAGAGTGGACGCAGTTTCAACAACGTGGGCCCGATTGGCCTGGGCCTGTGCCTTAGTGACCTTCACTTTTCCTCTTCCGTGGACGAGTTTCTGTATGAAGTCCGACTATACATTGATGTCGGTCGTCATCAAAGTCTTGACATGTTGGATTATGACCATCATCATTGAGTCATTCCCAACACCGAACGCTGGAACAACATGTCAGAGAAATCGCTTTTCGAGCCGTACGCCCTCGGTAGCCTGACGCTCACCAATCGCATCGTCATGGCACCGCTGACCCGCAATCGTGCAGGAGCCGGGTTGGTGCCCAGCGAGCATGCCGCGACCTACTACGCCCAGCGCGCCTCGGCCGGGCTGATCATCACCGAGGCCACCCAGGTTTCGGCTCAGGCCCAGGGCTATCAGGACACTCCCGGCCTGTATACGCCCGAGCAGATCTCCGGCTGGCGTAAGGTCACGGATGCCGTACATGCCAAGGGTGGACGCATCTTCGTGCAGCTTTGGCATGTGGGCCGCGTCTCGCACACTGACTTGCAACCTGGCGGTACGGCGCCGGTCGCACCTTCCGCTATCCGCGCCGAGACGAAGACTTTCGTCAACAACGGATTTGCCGACGTGTCTGAACCACGCGCCCTGGAACTCGCCGAGCTGCCGGGCATCGTGAACGATTTTCGACAGGCTGCTGCCAACGCTATTACCGCTGGTTTCGACGGAGTGGAAATTCACGGCGCCAACGGATATCTGCTGGAGCAGTTCATCAAGGACGGGGCCAACCATCGCACCGACGATTACGGCGGCTCGATCGAAAACCGTGCGCGCCTGCTGCTCGAGGTGGTCGGCGCGGTGGTCAAGGAAATCGGCGCCGAACGCACTGGCGTGCGCATCTCACCCGTTTCGCCGGCTAACGGTATTTCCTGCAGCGATCCGCAAGCGCAGTACGACTACATCGCCGACCAGCTCAGCGCCCAGGGCGTCGTCTATCTGCACGTAGTCGAAGGTGCGACTGGCGGCCCACGCGATGTGGCGGCATTCGACTATGACGCGCTGCGCCGCCGTTTCAAGCAGACCTATCTGGCGAACAACGGATACGACCTGGAATTCGCCACCACTCAACTCAATGAGGGCAGAGCCGACTTGTTCGCGTTTGGCCGTCCGTTTATCAGCAACCCGGATCTGGTCGAGCGCCTGAAGCACGGCGCACCCCTGACGCAACTCAACCCGGCGACGCTCTATGGCGGCGGCGCTGTGGGCTATATCGATTACCCGACGATCTCCGGCTAAGGCCCGCCCCCTTGATTGAGCCACCGCCAGAAGAACCCTTGAAAAGGAAAGTACCCATGACCACGCTTCCGACAGTCCTCATCACCGGCGCCTCGAGCGGCATCGGCGCCACCTACGCCGAGCGCTTCGCTCGGCGTGGCCATGACCTCGTCCTTGTCGCCCGTGACAAGGCGCGACTGGATGCCTTGGCAGAGCGCCTGCGTGAGGAAAGCGGTGTGGCCGTAGAAGTGCTGCGGGCCGACCTGACCCAGGCCGCCGATCTGTCCGCGCTCGAGACTCGTCTGCGCGATGACAATCAAATCGGAGTTCTGATAAACAACGCCGGCATGGCTCAATCGGGCGACTTTTTGCAGCAAACCTCCGAGAGCATCGAGCGTCTGATCACGCTCAACACGACGGCACTGACGAGGTTGGCTGCCGCGGTCGCTCCACGCTTTGTGCATTCCGGTAACGGCTCGATCGTCAATATTGGCTCGGTTGTAGGTTTCGCACCCGAATTCGGCATGTCGATCTATGGTGCCACCAAGGCATTCGTGCTGTTCCTGTCGCAAGGCCTGAGCCTCGAGTTGTCACCCAAAGGCGTCTACGTGCAAGCGGTACTGCCGGCGGCGACGCGCACGGAGATCTGGGAGCGCGCCGGAGTTGACGTGAACACGCTTCCTGAGGTTATGGAGGTCGGAGAGTTAGTTGACGCGGCACTGATTGGGTTCGACCGCCGCGAATTGGTCACGATCCCACCGCTGCACGTGGCCGGGCGGTGGGAGGCACTGGATGGCGCTCGTCAGGGACTGATGTCGGACATTCGACAAGCACACGCGGCTGAGCGGTATCAGCTCGATGCCTGACTATTGCCGCTTCCGCTTTTGGTGCGAGCCAGGTCGTGCCTGATCTGTGAAGAGCCGTTTGCTGCATGCTGATATTACACCCCGGGTTTGTTTCACGTTTCTCCGAGGTCAATGCGGTGATTGCACAAAACGGCGGAAGGACTAATACCACGAGGACTTTGCGCCTCCAAGCGTTGGAAGTTCTGGCGCATTGAAGCTGCGGCAACGAGACCGACATCTCGACACACGTCCTCAATAGGTGAATACATGACTGACAACCATATCACTACGCCCACGCGCTTCGTGGATGTCGACGGTACTCGATTCGCCTACCGCCGCTGGGGTAAGGCTGACTCTTCGCAGCCGCCGCTACTGTTTCTGCAGCACTTTCGCGGAGGCATGGACAACTGGGATCCACTAATGACGGATGGGCTTGCCCAAAGCCGTGAAGTCATTCTCTACAACGGTCGCGGCGTCGCGTCCTCCGGCGGGCAACCACGAACTCGCATTGAGGACATGGCCGATGACGCGGCGGCCTTCGTTCGCGCACTCGGCTTGCAGCAAATCGACGTTCTGGGTTTTTCGTTGGGAGGGTTTCAGGCGCTGGACTTGACCTGGCGCCATCCCGAGCTCGTGCGCAAGCTGATGCTGCTGGGTACCGGGCCGCGCGGGGGAAATCCCGAAATGGAGCCGCGCGTGTTGACGACAGCAGTTAATCCGGTCCCGGCGTTCGAAGACTTCCTTTACCTATTCTTCGGCCGATCAGCAGAGGCTGAGCGGGCAGCAAGGGAGTTCTGGGAGCGGCGTCATATGCGAGCCGACCAAGATCCACCATCCTCGCCGGAGGTCTCGATCGCGCAGATCGAGGCCAACATGCTGTACATGCCGAGGCTCTCGGAAGACGATCCTTTTGCGTATCTGCGCAGCATCCGGCAGCCGACGTTCATCCTCAACGGCGTGAACGACGTGATGGTCCCGACGGTTAATTCGTTTTACATGGCTCGCAACTTGCCAAACGCTCAGTTGTTCATTTACCCGGACGCCGGCCACGCCGCGCAGTTTCAGTACCCGCAACGCTTCTTGGGTCACGCAATTCAGTTCCTGAGCGAGTGACGCGACGGTCGTCATAGTCCGAACGCACTTTCTGCATGTCAAAAGGATGGTCAGAAATGCTGAAGTTCAAGTTCCTGTTGTGGGCGTTTGCCCAGATGCTGAGACGCAAGATCAGGAGCGACGCCAGCGCCGCGCGTTACGTCGCGTCCAAGAGCCTGGTATTTCAGATTCGTACGGTTTCGGGTGCCGGGCGCTACTTTGTTATCAAAGATGGCACCGTCCGATCATCTTCGGGGCTGGCAGCGACTCCTCGATTTACGCTCACCTTTACTAGTGCGGCCAAAGGCTTCGAGATTCTGTCGGCCAAGGACGCCCAAGCGGCTTTCCTCCGGGGGGTGGGCAGTAAAGACCTGACCATCAGTGGTGACTTCCGGGAAGTGTTGTGGTTCCAGGGCCTTACGGCATTCCTGCAGCCTCCGAAAGTCGTCTTGCCTTACGACCGCACCGTTTTCTGAGTTGCCATGAAACCAGATCTGCTTAACCAGCCACTGCGCCTGCCCAATGGCAGCACTCTGCGTAACCGGCTCGCCAAGGCCGCCATGAGTGAAACCCTGGGCACCTACGATAATCGCCCAACACTGGACCTGGTGCAGTTGTACCGACGCTGGGCTGCCTCGGGGCTCGGACTGATCATGACAGGCAACGTAATGATCGACCGCCGCGCCTTGGGCGAGCCTGGGAATGTCGTAATCGAAGACGAGGCAGACTTGCCCGTGCTGCGGCAATGGGCGGAATCTGCAACCGCGCAGGGGGCGTCGATCTGGGTCCAACTTAACCATCCCGGAAAGCAGTCGACCAAGGGTTTGAACGCCTTCAACCTGGCGCCCTCTGCGGTTCCTTTCCGCGAGGACATGGCAGCATTCTTCGAGACACCGCGCGAAGCGACCACGTCCGAGATTCAAGAAATCATCGAACGCTTCGGGCGCAGTGCGGCAATTTGCAAGAAGGCCGGGTTCAGTGGCGTAGAGATCCATGGAGCACATGGTTATCTGATTAGCCAATTTCTTTCTCCGCACCACAACCGCCGCAGCGACGAATGGGGTGGCAGTCCCGAGAAGCGGCGCCGCTTCGTACTGGCCGTATATGAGGAAATCCGCCAGCAAGTCGGTCCAGACTTCCCGATTGGCATCAAGCTCAATTCGGCCGACTTCCAGCGTGGTGGTTTTACGGAAGAGGAATCGATCGAGACAATCCGCGCGTTGACCGATGCGGGCATCGACCTGATCGAGATTTCTGGCGGTACCTATGAGGCACCGGCCATGAGCGGGGCGATGCGAGAACCGAAGAAGGAATCCACCGCGGTCCGAGAAGCCTACTTCCTTGAATTTGCACAGAAGGTGCGCGCAGCAGTCAAAGTGCCACTGATGGTGACCGGTGGTTTCCGCACGGCTGCCGGCATGAATGCGGCGCTGCACTCCAGCGCGCTGGATGTGGTGGGCTTGGCGCGTCTGCTCGCGATCGATCCTGATGCCCCCGTCGCGTTGCTTCAAGGGCGCGACAGCCTGCAGCAGGTGCACCCAATCAGTACCGGCCTCAAGGCTATCGATCGCATCGGAATCATGGAGGTGCTGTGGTACACACGCCAGCTCAAGCGCATTGCGAGGGGTAGAGAACCGCGCCCCGGCGAGAGCGGGCTTGCGGCATTCTTGAAGTCTGCATTCACCAGCGGTTGGGGAACGTTTCGCACGCGTCGTCTGCGGGCGCGCAGTTGAGCGCCGAGCGCTTGCGATTAGAAACTCATCGTTGATGAACGTCCAATGAAACGATCCATCACCCGATCAAAGGAAGCCACGCACGAGCGCATCGTCGACGCTGGCGCGCGCGTGATCCGTCGCAGCGGGTATGACGGCGTCGCCATTGCCGACATCATGAAGCAAGCGGGCCTCACCCACGGCGGGTTTTACGGACATTTCGCGTCAAGAGAGGCAATGCTGGTCGAGTTGGCGGATCGCGCGGGCGCCGATGCCATCGCCACCTTTTCGCACTGTACGGCCGCCGTGCCCGCCGAGCATTCCCTGCGGGCGCTCTTACGAGCTTATCTGTCCAAGGAGCATGTAAAGAACCCGGAGGCCGGTTGCCCAATCGCCGCACTGGGGACGGAAATGCCGCGTCAAGCGCCGGCTGTACGACGCGCCATAACGCGCCGTATCAAAGACATGATCGAAGTTGTCTCCCGCCAATCGGCCGATTGGGGGGAGCCCGACGCGCACAAGCGTGCCTTGGCGATCGCGGCAACGATGATTGGGGCCGTGATCCTGGCGCGAGCTGTCGACGAAGAGCCGTTGTCCGACTCGATGCTTGAAGCAGCTCTCGAGCATCTTGCTTGCGGCGCGGATTGAATTCCGACCGCTTTTTTTTTACCCGTCAGCATGATGCTCGACATATGAAAGTAGAGCCCAAGGAGTCAATGATGAAGAGCATCAACCCAGACACCCAATCGACGACGTCGTTTGCTCGAGCACCGAACAACTTCGTCAAGGCGGCTGGAACCACCTTCGCCTACCGCGAACTGGGTCCGCATGGCGGAATTCCTTTAGTTTTGCTAAATCATTGGGGAGCCGTGCTGGACAACTTCGACCCGCGCATCGTCGATGGCTTGGCTCACAAGCATCGAGTTATCGCCGTCGACTATCGCGGAATTGGCTTATCCGGCGGTATCGCTCCGGTGACCGTGGGGGAGATGGCGCGCGATACCATTGCGCTGATTCATGCATTGGGTTTTGATCGAGTCGATCTGCTTGGCTTCTCGCTTGGCGGATTCGTGGCGCAGGACGTGGCTCTCAAGGCGCCAGGCTTGGTGCGCAAGCTCATCCTCACGGGCACGGGTCCCGCCGGCGGTCACGGCATCGATCGGGTGGGTGCCGTGTCCTGGCCACTGATGCTCAAAGGTCTGTTAACGCTGCGCGATCCCAAGGCCTATCTGTTTTTCACCCCCACAACCAATGGCCGGCGGGCAGCAAGCGCCTTCTTGAAACGGTTGAAGGAACGTAAGACCGGCCGTGACAAGGGGCCGACACCTCGCGCCTTCCTCCATCAACTCAAGGCGATCAAGGCTTGGGGCCAGCAGGCGCCCCAGGACCTCACCAATCTGCCCATGCCAGTCCTGATCGCCAATGGGGATAACGACATCATGGTACCCACCGCTCTGAGCCACGATATGGCCCGCCGCATCCCCGATGCACAACTCGTCATTTATCAAGACGCCGGCCACGGTGGAATCTTCCAGCATTACACCAGCTTCGTACCCTCGGCACTGGAGTTCCTATCGCAATGAATACTTTGTGGAACAGCGGCGTATGAAGATTCTAGTGAACCCCGGCAGACCGCGCACGATTCTCGATCAAAATTCGTCGACGACGCGCTTTGCCGAAAACATCACCGAAATTTGGAGAAGGAAATGAAAGCAGTTCGATTTCATAAGACTGGAGGCCCTGAAACGCTGGTTTATGAGGATGTGCCAGATCCCTCACTCGCCGACGACGAGGTTCTCATTCGCGTCGAAGCGGCTGGAGTGAACTTCGCCGATGTCATGCGTCGTCGCGGCGACGACTATCCCGAGCCGTCCCCCACGCCGTTCACGCTCGGCGCCGAGGTGGCCGGCACAATCGCTGCTGTCGGCAAGGCGGTGACTTCGCTCCCTGTAGGTACGCCGGTGATGGCTGCCCCGGGAGCGGGGGGATATGCTCAATACGCCCGTGTGCCAGCTGGCATTGTGATACCGCTGCCACCCGGGCTCGACGCTGTACGCGCGTCGGCGTTGGTTGCCCACGGTTTGACCGCTGCCTTGGTACTTCGCAAGGCAGCTCGACTTCTACCTGGCGAAACTGTATTGGTAGAAGCTGCTGCGGGTGGTGTAGGTTCGCTCGCTGTACAACTTGCCAAGCTTTATGGCGCGGGCAAGGTCATCGCTGCCGCTAGCACCCCTGCGAAACGGGCCTTGGCCGAAAGTTTGGGGGCGGATGCGACCGTAGACTATACAACCCCCGATTGGGCCGCTCAAGTACGCGCGCTGACCAACGACAACGGTGTCGATATAGTCCTGGAGACAGCCGGTGGCGACAATCTTGCCGAGGCGTTCAAGTCTATGGCGCCGTTCGGGCGCTTGATCTTCATCGGCCAGTCGAGTGGCAAATCCAGCCTGATTGATCCATGGACTCTGACGGTCCCCAACCTCACCATCACCAGTTTTTATGTCGGCGCGTACCTGGCTTTCTCCGAGCTGATTCAGTCGACGCTGTCGGAACTCATCGGACTGGTCTTATCCGGCAAAGTGACGCTGCAAACAGAAACGGTGTTACCGCTCTCGCAAGCCGCCGAAGCACATCGTCTACTCGAAGGACGTCATACCACCGGCAAGGTAGTTCTCCAACCGTGGGCGTGAGCGCTGCTCAGTCCAGCGCCTTCACAATACAACGCAACATCGGAGTAAGAGCAACATGAAAGCACTCACATTCAAACGCTATGGCAAATCACCCGAGATTGGGTTCGCCGAAGTTCCGCGCCCCACGCTAAAGCCCGACGAACTGCTGGTTGAAGTTCACGCTGCGGGGGTAAACCCGATCGACAACATGATTCCGACGGGAATGTTCAAACCCGTATTGAAGTTCCAACTGCCCGCAACTATTGGTAGCGATCTGGCTGGCATTGTGATCGATGTTGGCAGCCGCGTAACCCGCTTCAAGAAAGGCGACGCTATCTTTGCAAGTCTGTTCGACCTTGGAAGAGGATCTATCGCCGAATTCGCTGTTGTACCGGAGAGTTCAGCAGCCCCAAAACCGGATAATCTCGACTTCGTGCAGGCCGCCTCAGTTCCAATGGTCGCACTCACTTCCTGGCAAGCGCTGAAGGAACGTGCCAATCTTCAGGTGGGTCAGAAGGTGTTCATTCCTGCGGGCTCGGGCGGTATTGGCACTTTCGCGATCCAATTGGCCAAGTATTTTGGTGCTAAAGTGGGGACCAACACCAGCACGGGTAATATCCCATTGGTTACAAACTTGGGCGCGGACGAGGTAGTCGACTACAAGAAGCAAGAGTTCGAGAAAGTGTTGCGCGGCTACGATGTGGTGATTGGCACGATCAGGGGTGATGCGATCGAGAAATCAATCGGAATCCTGAGCACTGGAGGTAAGGTCGTCTCTCTTATCGGGCCGCTGGACGCAGCGTTCGCCCGTGCTCGCGGGCTGAACTTTGTCCTGAGGTTCGTATTCGGCCTAATGAGCCGTAAGATCATGCGTCTTGCGAAAAAGCGGGACGTCACCTACTCGTTTCTCTTCGTCCGCCCTGACGGCGCTCAACTCGCCGAGATTGGCAAATTGCTCAAGTCAGAACGCATCCATCCTGTGATTGACAAGGTATTTCCGTTTGAACAGGCAAATGAAGCGCTTGAGTACCTGGCGCAAGGACGCGCCAAGGGAAAAGTCGTGGTCAAGATCAAGTAAGGTACCTAAGGGTTGATTGTTGAGGCGTGCCGAGCTCGGCAATGATGCGAGACTCTCGATACGCCTGACCCTGGGCGAGCTGGCGCCAGTCGTCGACCGCACACACGGGAGCGAGCGTGATTTTCCCGATGCGTACCCCGTTGAACGAGGATTCGGCGAGCCATCTATCGATGACGCGTGAACCCGATCGCGTGTCGCTTAGCCGGGGGTGGTAGCGCCAGCGTGGCAATGCCTTTTCTGGTCGCGAGCGCAATCGCGAACGCATCGATCACGATGCGATGAAGTTGGCGCAGATCCAGGTCAGTGCGTTCCGCAAGGCCCGTTGCGCTACCTTCTTCGAGTTCGATATCCTTCCCTGTCGAGCGTCGCAAGTGTTCGATCTTCTCAAGGATGATCTGCATTCGCTGTTCCGGATCGGGTAACGGATAGCCGGTGCAGCGCATTCCCGTGGCTCGGGGCGCGCCGCGGACCGGGCGTCATCCAAGCATTCCTAGATACATCGGTGGCACTGCAGTCAGGCCAGCATGTACGCTGCGGGTAGCTGGTTTGATTTGCGGATTCAACCCGTCGATACACCGGCTGAGAGATTTCATCAATTCGTTGCATCGACGGGTTGAATCCGCATTGGAAATGCGACATTCGATGTGTTGGTGCGATCTGGTTGTCGTCACCTCGTTGATCATTCCTCCAGTAGCGCTGGCCGCCATCGCGTTGGTCTGGTTGCAGCGAGCGCGGTCGACGCCAGCACCACAAAGCTGATCTGTCCGCGAGCGTTACGCCCTGGCGACACAGCACTGGCTAGGCTGCAGCCTCTTCAAGTAGCCAATCGCGGAATGTGGTGAGTTTGGGTAGCGCGGAGCAGTCGCTCCGATACACAACGTAGTAGGCAAGTGGGGAGATGAGCGCGACCTCCGGGAAGAGCCTGACTAACCGCCCGGCTGCGAGGTCGTCGTGAGCCATGACGCTGCGTGCCAACGCGACACCATGCCCTTCTATGGCTGCCTGCAATACCGCAGCGGAGTTGTTAATTTTCATACCCCGCTTCGTCGCGACATCTACAACGCCAACCTTGCGCAGCCAGGTATCCCAAGTCGGAAAACCGGTGTGACCGTCCATCGACAAATCGTGGATCAACGTGAGGCCCGCGAGGTCCCGCGGGTTTCGCAATCCCTGGTGCTCGCGCAGGAATTTGGGCGTGCACACCGGGTAGACCTCCTCGTCCATCAGCTTTTCCGAAGCTAGGCCCGGCCAGTTGCCTCTCCCGTACCGCACGCCTATGTCGACCCCTTGCGCAACAAAGTCGATGGGCTTGAGATTGGTGTCCAGCCGTACGTCGGTGTCGGGGCACGCCGTCTGAAACCGTTCTATGCGTGGCAATAGCCACTTCGCAGCAAACGCCGGGCTCACAGCCACCGTCAGCACGCCGTTGATCGAACCTTCCTTCAGCCGTTCCAGCCCCAATGCGAGCCTGTCGAAGCCTGCCCGGATGTCCGGGAGGGCTCGCTCGGCGGCGTCTGTCGGAACGAGCCGGATCCGCCCGCTGGCGCTCCGGTGAAACAGCGGTGCCCCGAGCCAATCCTCCAGGGTCCGCACAAGTTGGCCCACCGCGGCCGGCGTGACGTGCAGTTCGGTCGCTGCCGCGGAAAAGCTTTGATGGCGGGCGCTGGCCTCGAATGCGCGCAACGCATTCAGGTGTACGATGAACTTCATGACGATAAAGATAATGTTTCACTAGAGGACACAATATCTCGTTTGCCCGCCAAAGTAAATCGGCCAAAAATTACGTTTGAGTCGGAGATTGAGGCAAGTTATTTGATCTTCTCCCGTTCGGGTCTGCGAGATCGCTGTCTGACTCATGGAAAGATTTTCTTTAATTTTGATCGACCTTCGGTGGACCGGATCCGCGATCGATTGCGAGCACTCGAGAGCCCTTCGATCCGGACCCGGGACCCGGCAAATTCAGAGGTTTTCGCAATGAGCAATCAATTCAAGGGCAAGAAGCTGCTGGTCGTCGGTGGTACCAGCGGAATGGGGCTGCAGACGGCGGGGGCGATTCTCGCCGAAGGCGGTAGCGCGGTAATCGTGGGCAACCGTCCTGCGAAGACCGAGGAAGCGCGCAAGGAGCTGGCTTCGCTCGGTGAGGTCTGGGCGCTGACGGCAGACCTGTCCAGCGAAGAGAGCGTGGCGACGCTGCTCAAGACCCTCGATGAGCAGCACTCGGACATCGATCTGCTGGTCAACGCAGCGGGCGTGTTCTTCCCGAAGCCGTTTCTGGAACACCGGGACGCGGACTACGACCAGTACATGAAGCTGAACAAGGCCTTCTTCTTCATCACGCAGAAGGTCGTCGCGAATCTCGTCGCGAAGGACCGTCCGGGCGCCATCGTCAACATCGGCTCGATGTGGGCGAAACAGGCCATCGCGGCCACGCCGTCGTCCGCCTATTCGATGGCCAAGGCAGGCCTGCACTCGCTGACGCAGCATCTGGCGATGGAACTGGCCCCGAAGCACATCCGCGTCAACGCCGTTTCGCCGGCAGTGGTGCAGACGCCGATCTACGAAGGCTTCATCCCGAAGGACGAAGTACACGGTGCACTGCAGGGTTTCAACAACTTCCATCCGATCGGTCGCGTCGGCACTCCGCAGGACGTCGCCGAAGTCGTCGCGTTCCTGCTTTCCGACAAGGCGAGCTGGGTGACCGGCGCGATCTGGGACGTTGACGGCGGCGTGATGGCTGGCCGCAACTGATACGCGGTGTGTATGACGGTATGGCCGGCACGCTGGCTCGCCGTCTCTTGCGACGTCGTGGGTGCTCGGTGTACGCCCCAGGTCGCGCGACGAACGTCGCAGTGCTTGATTAAACAGGAGAACGCAATGGTCTATCTTCAGATCACCCTCAAGATCACCGAATCAAGTCGACCGGCTGCAGTCGCGGTCTACCAGCAGTTCAAGGCGCCGTTCCTCAATACGATCGCCGGTGCCAAGGCGAAAGAGCTGCTCGTTTGACCCGAGGACGTGCAGGTTTTGCACGGCTTCGATAGTGAGGGGCACGCACACGCCTCTCTGCAGAGCGAACTATTTACTGCGGACGTGGTGGGTCGTCTTCAGCCGCTGCTGGATTCGGCTCCCGAAATTCGCATCTAACAGACCGCGTAACCCCTAAATTCGTTGGCGCCGTCGTGCACGTGCAGTCAACTTCTTTCCCGTTGGAGATATTGTGATGATGCAAGACTGGAACGACTATCGCACTGCGTTGCTTGCTCGCGTCGGTGACTTCGCAAAACAGACTCCCGATGTACTGCGCGGGTTGGTCACCATCGAAAATGCAGCAGTGAAAAGCGGCAAGCTGGAACCGAAGATTCATGAATTGATCGCACTGGCTGTCGCAGTGACGACGCGTTGCGACGGTTGCATTTCCGTGCACACGAAGAAGGCCGTCGAGCATGGCGCGACGCTCGAGGAGATTTCCGAAGCGTTGGGCGTCGCTATCGCGCTGAATGCGGGCGCCGCGCTGACCTACTCGGCGCGCGTGCTAGATGCACACGCGCAACTTCCCACCTCGTAAGCGTGAATCGCGCCGTGGCGACACCGCCGGATCGGTGCACGGCCCGTCTCTTACTCTCGGAGCTTCCCATGCTCGTCAACGCGGATTTTTCGCGAACGGCAATCGTTGCGCCTGACCAGTATCGATGGATCGCATCGCCTCAAAGCGGCGTCGAGCGTGTGATGCTGGATCGCCGGGGCGGCGAAAACGCGCGCGCAACCAGCATCGTGCGATATGCACCTGAATCGCGTTTTCCCTGCCATCGGCATCCGGGCGGGGAAGAAATCCTTGTCCTGTCCGGCACGTTCTCGGACGCAGACGCCGATTATCCGGCCGGCTGGTACCTGCGCAATCCGCCGGGATCGAGCCGCTGCCCGTTCAGCAACGTAGGCGCGACCATCTTCGTCAAACTGCGCCAGATGGTGTCGACCGAGCATGAAGAGGCTCGTATCGACACCCGTGATCCCGCACGCTGGGCGCACTTCGGCGGTCGAGATATTTGCCGGTTGTATTCGGACGGCACGGAGGAGGTTTGCATGCATCGCGTGGCGCCCGGTGAAATCATCATGACGGAGACCGGGTTCGGAGCGGAAATGCTGGTGCTGGTTGGCGACGTGGGTGCGGAAGGTCGTACGTATCCGCGCGGCAGCTGGATCCGTCTTCCGGCAGGCGGGCGTTCCGCGATCACTTCCGGTTCGCGCGGCGCGACCGTGTATTTGAAGACCGGTCATCTGACCGGTGTCACGAGCGGAGCCTGACAATGAAGGCGGTTAGCGTTGCAATCGTCGGCGGCGGGCTCAGCGGATTGTATGCCGCCTCGCTGCTCGAGCAACGAGGTATTGACGATTACGTGGTGCTGGAAGCGCGGCCCGCGCTTGGCGGCCGCAATGCGTCTGCCTCGGTTGGCGAGATCGATGCCGTACGGCACAACGCGGTATCGAGCGGGACGAACCGCTTCGATCTCTGCCCGACGTGGTTCTGGCCGGCACTGCAGCCGGCACTGCAGCCGGAACTGGACGACCTTGTCCGTCACCTGGGACTGGAGCGGTTCGCGCAGTATGAAACTGGCGACGTAATCGTCGAGCGCTCGCGCAGTGAGCCTCCCGCACGCGTACGGGGTTACACGAGGTCGCCTGAGTCCATGCGGCTCATCGGTGGAATGAGTGCGCTCATTGATGCGTTGAGCAGCGCCATCCTGTCTGATCGAATCGAAGTCAGGCAGCGGGTAACGCGAATCCGTTGCGCCGAGGGCCATGTCGAACTCGATGCGATGGACTCGCAAGACCAGTCTGCAACGTACCGAGCTTCGTATGTGCTGCTTGCGGTGCCTCCGCGTTTGGCGAGCGAGACGATCGAGTTCGTGCCGGCGCTGCCGGAATCGCTTTCGCGAGCATGGAGCGGCACGGCGACGTGGATGGCGTCTCACGCCAAGTACGTAGCCGTCTACGAGCGGCCGTTCTGGCGGGAACTAGGACTGTCTGGGGAGGGGAGCAGCGGGGTTGGCCCCCTCGCGGAAACTCACGATGCATCCATGCCAGGCGGGAACGCAGCTTTGTTCGGATTTCTCGGCGTTCCGGTGAGCGTGCGAGCGAAAGTATCCGAGGAACAGCTACGCATGCTTTGTCGCGCACAGCTGGAGCGAATGTTCGGGGAAGGCGCGGCTCACCCGGTAACGGAGATCCTCAAGGACTGGGCTCCTGACCGTTACACGGCCACGGCGGCCGACCTTCGCGGCGTCGCCGAACACGGTGTCGCTCCACCAAATTCGGCCCAGTCGGGTGTTTGGCGAAACAGGCTAGCCGGCATCGCAAGCGAATGGTCCCCGCGGTTTGGCGGCTACGTCGCAGGTGCAGTCGACGCAGCGAGATCGGGCGTTCGAGCAATTGGCGCGTCAGGCAATCTGGATCTCACGGGTGATGCTGCGCATTGAGGAGGTTGACCCGAAAACGCGCTTAAGAACGTCTCGCAAAACTGACCAATGAGGTGAAGCTGACCTGCCCTGGAATTTTCGGACCAACTGAAACTTGAGAGAATGGCTTCCTGAACGGTCCCGGTTTTCAGTGCCAAAGGCAATGTTAGTCTTCGGCGTTCTGTTGGTCCGTCAGTTGGGCCTGCAG
>NZ_QTPY01000019.1:0-151234 GCF_003857765.1 Burkholderia sp. Bp9016 | reverse complement strand
CCACCCGGTCGCGGCGGCCGTTGCCGTCGCGAACCTGAAGCTTTTGCGCGATGAAGGCATCGTCGAGCGAGTGAAGCGCGACATCGGTCCGTATTTCCAGCGCCGGCTGCGAGAGGCGCTCGGCGATCATCCGATCGTCGGCGAGATTGCGGGGGCAGGGCTGGTTGCCGGCGTGCAACTCGCGCGCGATCGCGACCGGCGCGAGCGTTTCGACGCGAGCGTCGATGTCGGCACGATCTGCCGCGACTTCTGCTTCAACGGGAACCTGATCATGCGCGCGACCGGCGACCGGATGCTGCTGTCGCCGCCGCTCGTGATTCGGGAAGGGGAGGTCGACGAGATCGTCGACAAGGCGAAGCGCGCGTTTGACGCGACGGCGGAGCGTGTCGCGCACGCAAAGTGAGCCGTCGCTGCGTGTCGATCAGACGTGGTCGAAGCGCTGCTGGTCGAATTCGATGATGCGCGCGACGCACTCGGCGATGGACGTCGCCCCGGTCTCGACGACGAGATCCGGGGACACGGGGACCTCGTACGGATCGGAGATGCCGGTGAACTGGCGCGTCTGGCCGGTCATCGCCTTTGCGTACAGACGTTTCGGATCGCGCGCGGAGCACGTCTCGATGTCGGTCTTCAGATAGATTTCGACGAAGCGCTCGTCACCGACGATCTGGCGCGCCAGTTGCCGGTCGACTTCATACGGCGAAATCAGCGCGACCACGACCATGATTCCCTGGCTGTTCAGCAACTTCGCGATTTCCGCGGTGCGTCGACAGTTCTCGGCGCGATCGTCGCGCCTGAATCCGAGATCGGGAGAGACGCCCGAGCGCAGTTCGTCGCCGTCGAGAATGCAGACAGGAATGTTGTGCGCGCGCAAGTGTGCGGCGATCTCGCGCGACAGCGTGGACTTGCCGGCGCCACTCAAGCCGGTCAACCACAGGGTGTGTGAATTCGACAATGTCATGGGGTAGTCGCGACGGTATGAACCAGCCGCGCAATGCGCGGTCCGGATCCCCGTTCGTCTTGATTGGATTCGGGAGCCGGTGCCGCTCGGCCGGCTGTCATTGTCGATCGATTCTAGTCAGCCGCTATCAGATCAGTGTTACAAATTCGTTACCGGATATTACGTGGCGGACGGATGTCGCGTGACGTGCCGTTAATGGATTGCGGATCGCCTCTTACTTATCGGAACGGCACTAACTTGCTTCGTCGTCGGCTGGGCCATCATCGCCGGGACCGGCGAATGGTTTCCCATTTTGATGATGGTGTCTGCGTTCGCTACGCTATGGATGGACAACACGCGCCTCCGCAAGCTACTCGAACAGAACGGCATCGATCCGCGACGCCGCAAGCGCTAATCCCGACTCACGGCGCGACCGCTAACGCCTGTCAGCTTTGCGACGCGTTCACGCGACTCGTTCGTGCGCTCGTCTTGTCCCCGTTCCGGCCGGCTGGCCGGAACGGGAGAATTTCCTTTACGCAATCCTTCCCGCTGCCGTTCCTTCGCCTTCGTGCGTTCGTCGTCGTATGCGGCCAATCCAAGCGCGATGGCGGCTTCTTGCTCTCGACCTGCCGCTCGAACGCGGCCTTCGGAACGGCGGCGACGCGCAATGCGGTCTTACGCTGATCGCTCGACATGCCAGCATGGCGAATTGGGAAATATGGTCATGTCGCGCATGGGAGAAAGAGTAGCGGTCGCATCAAAGCGGTAGTCATTGAAGCAATCCCTGACGACGGACGATCGCCTGAAATTGGCAGTCGCCGCGTTTGCGAATGGTTGGCACCAGACACCTCGAAGAAGAAGTGTGACAAGAATGTGCCAACAGTCCGGTTGGGCGAGAGGACACTTAACGAACATTTCGCCAAGTGCTGACCCGGAAAGCAAGAAGGGCCGGCGATTGCCGGCCCTTCGAATCTTTGGTGGGCGGTACTGGGATCGAACCAGTGACCCCTGCCGTGTGAAGGCAGGAATTCGCGTTTTTCGTTGTATTTCTTTGGGGTGCTGATACCTATAAGGTACTGAAAAATAAAGAAAATATGGATGTTGTTGTATCGTGTTGTGCGATGTAGAATTTCCGTACGTTTTCCGTACGGATCAGGAATGGCAACTCCCATCAATTCGAAGACTGCCCGCGACAAACTGGAACCCCGCCGCGAGCCGTACTGGTCGCGGATTCAAACCGGGTTGTACGTGGGCTATCGGAAGCCGCAGCAAGGGCAAGGAACGTGGATCGCGCGTCGTCGAAACGATCTGGGTAAGCAAGACACGCATGCCATCGGCACGTTTGCCGATTACGACGACGCGGTAAAGGCTGCGTTGGAATGGGCAAATGCTATCGACGCTGGCGTGTCATCCAAGGCGATGACGGTGACGCAGGTGTGCGAGCACTACGTAAAGCATCTGCGCCTTCACAAAAGCGCTGCCAGCTCGAACGATGCTGATGGGCGTTTCAAGCGCCTCGTGTATGAGAAGAGGATAGGCCGAATCGAGATTGCGAAGCTGCGCACGTCTGACCTAAAGGCATGGCTGGCGGGGCAGATCGAGAGCGGCGAAGATGATGCGGAAGACGAAGACGACCTTCGTCGCGCCAAAGACAGTGCAAACCGAAATCTTGCATCGCTCAAAGCGGCTTTGAATCTCGCGTTGCGGGACCGTTTGGTCGCGACAGACGCAGGTTGGAAAACGGTTGTGCCGTTCAAGGATGTGGGTCGCCGCCGTCAGGGCTTTCTTCCGTCCGTGCAACGTAAGGCATTGATGGAGGCGTGCCCTGGCGATTTGCGGCGCCTTGTCACGGCGATGTTGTTGACCGGGGCGCGACCGGGTGAGCTTGCTAACGTCAACGCGCAGCACTTCGATCGGGAGCAAGGCACGCTCGCCCTGGACGGTAAGACCGGCTACCGCGTCGTTACGCTGTCGTCGGCGGCGCTGGCATTCTTCGCCGAGCAGGCGAAGGGGAAAATCGGGAACGCGCCGTTGCTCGCGACCGCGTACGGACAACGCTGGAACAAGGATTCGTGGAAAAAGCCGTTTAAAGAGGCCGTCAGCACAGCGGAACTTCCGCCGACTGTTGTCATGTATTCGCTGCGACACACCGCTATTAGCGAGATGATCGCGAGCGGCATGGATAGCTTCAAGGTAGCGAGAATGGCGGGGACATCTACCGCCATGATCGACAAGCACTACGGGCACCTTCGCCACGACAAGATGCGCGCGGAGTTGGACGCGATAGGGATGCTTTGATCTAAGCGGATTGAGCGCGTGATGTGCGAAGCGGTCTTTGATCCGAAGGCGCGGAAGTTCGCGCACTTTCAGCAACATTGAGGATCCGCCGAATTGACGGGGCGGAACGACTCCACTATGATTCAGCTACCGTGACAGACGTGCGCGGAAAATAAACCGGTTGCTCCATTTTGGAGTGCCGGTTTTTTTTTGCCTCGAAAGAACCGAAAAGACACTGGTAGCACCAAGCTAAATCATTGCTGCAACGCCCGGAAAGCCCGGCGACTCGTTATCGAGCGCCGGGCTTTTTGCGTTTGTGCGCCACACATGGAGGTCAGGAGCATGGCAACCGAAACCGCAGATTTCATTACCGAAAAACAAGCGCTCGCCAAGCTCGGCATCAGCCGGGCGACGCTGCGCAAGTTGGTCAAGGCGCAACAGTTTGCGCCGCGCTACCAGCTCTCGCCTGGGCGCGTTGCATTCAAGGTGTCGGAGGTCGAAGCATGGGCCGAATCGCGTCGTGAGTGCGTCTGAGGGGGCAGCATGACGATGAACGAACGTACTGTGCCGCTCGTGATGCGCGAGCCTGAAGAGGTCCGCGTATCCGTCGCGGATCTTGTGGCGGATACCGGTTTGACCGAGCGTGAAGTGCGTGATGCGCTCCGCTTTTGCGAAAGCGACGGTTGGCTAAACGTGCGCGACTTCGACGGCGACGCCGGAACGTTTTCCATGCAGATTCCGAAGGGGCTGAAACGTGTTCAGTGAATGGGATCTGAATGAACAGATGAAGAAGGCCAACGTTCCAACAACGGCCCGGCATGTGCTGCGGACGATCCGCATGCGCCTTGCAATGGGAGAGGCCTTTCCGTCCTACCAAGCCATCGCAGACGACGTTGGAATCTCTCGCCGCTCGGCTATCAAAACCGTTGGCGATTGTGTAGAGAACGGATGGTTGGCCGTTCGAAAACGGTCTAAAGCGCCGGGCCACAACGATACGAACGTGTATGGCCTGACGCTGCATCCGGAGATCTGGCGCTCGTCTAGCGGCCGCGAGTGTGCCAAAGATTGCGTCGCGCCCGCTGCGGTAGTGAACGACGATCACCGGGGTAGTGAACCACGTTCACCAGGGGTGGTGATCCACGATCACCAGGGTAGTGAACCACATTCACCCAAACAAGGAAGTAACGAGGAAAGGAACGAGGAAAGGAACGAGGAAGAGTCGGTCGCTGACGCGACCGATGCGCCGTTCGCCGGAAAACCCGGCGAGCCGGTTTGCGTAAATGCAGACTACCTACGCAGATATTGCACCGACCGAAGCATCACGAACGTTGCAGGCCTCGGCCTTCTGTTCGAGGGTTACGCCAGGAATGCGGGGCATCGATTCGAAGGGACGGCATGGCTGAAGCCTGCGGCCGAGCGAGTTTTTCGGGTATTTGCGCGCACCGTTCCGGAAAAAGCGTTGGCACATGAGGCGTCGGCCGAGTTGGCGGCATGACACGCTGCATTGCTGCAAGCGAGTCTGCCTGTCTTGCGCCGGGCGCCAAACGCCGGGGCGGCTGGCCGCGAAGAATGCTCGGATCCGACATATCCCCGCCCGCTGCGCCGTTCGCGTGGCATGGGTAAGGGGTAGTGTACGGCGAGCGGTGTCAGAGGCTTGTAGCGGGCGCGAACAGCAGCAACCAAAAACGACTGTTAAAGGAGTCGAGATGCGGAAAGGGCCGATCGCCGCCGAGCGTCGAATCGCCGAGCGAGTAACCGGGATCATTGAGCGACTCGTTCGAGCCGCGTTCGCGTGCATGCCTGCTGATGAGGCGAGCAGGTTCGCGAAGCAACTCATCTTCAAGATGCACCGGCTGCGCGACGAGGTTCGCGCGTCCTAATCGCTGCGGCAGTGAACGAAACTGCCGCACGAAAGTTTGTGTCGTCCGAAACGTGATTTGGCTAGATTTCGTTCATGCTTGAAAGGCGTGATCGAATCCGTCCGATTTCGTGCAGCCCGGACGCCGCGAACTGACCAGTAGCGCCCACACGCTAGACGTGCTGGGCGCATTTTTTTTGTTCAATCGAAAGGAGCATTGAATGTCGCAGGAAACCGCAACTGAGTCGAGCGTTGCAGACCGTGTGGCAAGCGCTTGGAACGAAGTGATTCGTGCCAGCGGCCACCATCAAGCCGTGTCGGACGAGATCAGATCGACGACCCGGTATCTCCACGAAGCGCACCGTGCTGCGCATCGGGCACGGGAGCGATCGGCAGGATCCGAAGAGCTTCGGCAAGTCGACGCCACCGTATCGGCTGCGCATCAAAAGCTCACTGCGCTGCAAGCCGATCAACGAAAGGCAGAGATCGCGGTGGCGACAGCCGAGATCGCACATGGTCACGCAGGAAAGATGCAGGAACAGGTCGATCGAGAGCGCGCGTCAGCTGATTATCGGACACTACTCGCGGAGTGGAGCGCTCTGATCGATGCGAACCGCGATTTGCTGAATAGGGTCATCGGTGCTGCGCGCGGGGAACGCCATTGGCGGAGTGGAAAGGCGCACGACGTGCTGACGGCGGCCGAGGTCGAAAGCCTTGTCCGCAATGGTCTTCTCTGAATCGGAGTTGCGACATGAAAACGATGGTTTCGCCCAATACCGCATCAGTGGCCGTAAACGGTCGCGTCTATTCGACGCCGGTCGCTGGTTTGACCGTAGCGAATGTTCCAGACGCGGACGTGGCGGGGCTCATGGCATATGGCTGGCGTGACGCCGCAAATTTCCAGGGCCTAAACAAGCCGACTCAGACCGCGCGTCAGACACAAATCGACGATGTGGCAGGCAACTTCGCGCCGAACGGCACTTACGGCGGAGTATTCCCCTCGATGAACGTCGAAGACGCGCTCGCGCAACTCGCGGCCCGACTGACAAAGATCGGTGCGTAACGAACAACTGGAGAATAGATGAAGGATAACGAAACGCTCAACGAATTCGAGGCGCGCCTCAAGCGCGAATACGACGAGCGTCAAGCGGTCGAACGCCGGGAGCAAGTGCGGAGCAGCCACGGCGACGAGTACGCCACGTTGAAGGCCGGGATGTTGTCGAACGTGCGGGCAACGTTGACGCGCAAGCCAGCGACCGAGTATCCGGACGTGCGCGGCATGTCGGATGCCGAGTACCAAGCACAGCGATCGCGGCTTGTGCGAGGCGGGCGCTAATCGCGTAGGTAAGGCAGCGGCGGGACATGGAGAACGGAGCGCATGCCGCTCCGTTTTGCTTTTTTGGAAGGGAGTATAGATGTCTGATTCAAATGCGAGTTCGATTCGCGGTCTTGTCAAAGTGAACGACGAGCCGATCCAAGGATGGATTGATTTCGAGGTCGAGAGCAATACGTATGCATCGTCCGACTCGTTTAGGGTTCGGTTCGCCGCGAACGCGTTACCGGCGGATAGATCGGTCGCATGGTTTTCGCAGCAACAAGACATGTACGTTGAACTGTTCGCAGGCGTGCCCGCCGATCCGACGAACTGGACCACGACTGAACTTCCGAGCTGGATATACGGGCAGGTGGACAACATCAACCATGATCCCGTGTCGGGCATCGTTGAGGTTTCAGGGCGCGATTTGGCGCGCATGCTCATCGACGCTAAGACGACTGAGAAATTCCAGAACAAAACGTCGTCTCAAATCGCTTCGCTGCTCGCCGCTCGGCACGGCTTGACCCCGCAGGTAACGAAAACGTCGACCCTTGTCGGCAAGTATTACGCGATCGACCACGATGCGATGAACAACGCTCGTACCGAATGGGATTTGCTTTGCTATCTCGCTCGGATCGAGCAATTCGTCGTATACGTTCGAGGGAAGACGCTGTACTACCAACCGAGGCCGGATCCGACGAAGACGACGCCGTATCGGATCACGTTTACACCTCCTGATGCGCACAATGGATCGCCGACCTGTAACGTCGAAGGTTTGAAATTCTCGCGAACGTTGACAGTATCCCGTGGCGTCTATGTGCACGTTCGATCATTCAACGATGTCGACCAGCGCGTGTACACGGCGACGTACCCCACGTCTGCAAGCAAGAGGTCGACGGCGCCAGGGTCGGTTGGAAACTCGTCGGATGCTCAAACGTACTTCTACAGCGTTCCGAACCTGACTCAACAGCAGTGCGTGCGGATGGCGCAAGCCAAGTATCAGGACATCGTGAGGCACGAAATGCGTGCTGAATTCGAGGTGCCTGCGGCCGGGAACGACGATCTCGACACGACATCCATCATCGAGATTTCCGGCACGGGAACAGCATACGACCAACTCTATTACCCCGAGTCGATCACGCGAGAACTTAGTTTTCCGGATGGCTATCGGATGACCGTGCACGCGAAGAACCACGCACCGGACTCGTTAGCACAAGGCTAACGTGACGCCCGTCTCGTCGGGCACAGGAGAAGATCATATTTGAGGCATTCAAAATCGGTGTGCGGATCAGCCTCATCAACAGCGCGTCTCTCGGGCTGGCCGCACTATCGAAAGACTTCCTGAAAACGGAAGGGGCAGCGAACCAACTTCAGCGGCAAATCGCCAGTATCCAAAAGCAGGCAGCGAAGGGCGCTTTGATGCTAGGCATGTCCGCAGGTATCGCAGGAGCGCTCAAGGCTCCATACGAAGAAGCAAAGAAACTTCGCATGGAGCAAGAAAAATTCCAAACGCTCAACCTGTCCGCCGTGGACAACGCGAAGGTGTTCGCCACCGCGCAGACGCTCGCGCACAAGAACCTCGGCGCGACAATCGCCGACAACATCGCGCTCATCACTGACCTGCACACGGCAACCGGCGACCTCGGAAAGGCGCTTTCTCTGTCCGACGCGTACAACCGATTTTCGATCGCTGCGAAGATCCAGAACGACGGAAAGAACGTCGACGGTCTGGTGTACAACTCGGTAAAGGCGCTTGAGCATCGCGGCGACAAGGTGATGCAGAACCCGACCGAGCTGGCGAAGGAACTCGCGATGCAATCGCAGGTGTACTTCGCGACTCGGGGGCGCATTTCCGCGAACGACTATTTCCATGCGTCGCAGACCGGCAAGATCGCATATCAGCTCGCGTCGCCCGAATACCTGTATGGCGCATTTGCCGCGCTCATCAGCGCGAAGACGGGATCGACCGCGGGCACAACGCTGATGACGTTCAATAGCTCGCTGATCGGCGGGCACATGGACAAGAAGGCAAAGGGGTTCCTTTCCAGCCTCGGCCTGTGGGATACAAAGATTTCCCCCGAGGCGCTCGCGATTCAGCGCGCCGTAAACAAAACGCTTGACCCTGAAATGCGTAAGGCGTTGCGGGCGCAGCACATCGAAACACCCGTTACTGGTGGCCTTTCTCCCGCCAATGCGAAGCTCGCGTCTCAGAACCCCGATCAGTTCATTCACGACGTGCTTGTGCCCGCCATGCGGCGCAAGTTCGGAAACGTCAGTGAAGAGCAGCTATCAATTCTGATCGCGCAAAACTTCAACCGCGGGACTGGCGACTTCATCGGCTCGAACATCACAAGCGCGCAGAAGAACGCCAAGGACACGAAGATCTTCCGCAGCACGTCAGACTTTTCGGGCGCGTATCGCGAGTACATAAAGTCTCCCGAGGGGGCAGAGGTGGCCGCCGATGCCGCATGGAAGAACTTCCTTGCCGTATTCGGCTCGGTCTACCTGCCGACGATCACAAACGGGCTGCTGAAAATCGCGAGCGGCCTGGATCGATTCGGTCAGTTCGTCGAGCGACACAAAACGCTGTTCAAGGTCATCGCGGACGGCTTGATTCTGCTGTCCGGTGTTCTCGCAATCGGGGGAACGGTACTTTTGCTCACGGCGGCACTGCGTGGACTAGGTCTAGCCATTTCGATGACGTTCATTACAGGGCCGGTTCGGCTGATGGCGCTCGGTCGGGGATTCGTGGGATTGGGGGCGAGCGTTTTCCGTATGGGCGGCGTAGTGTTCCGCGCGCTGCGGATCACGGGCGACGGGCTGGCGTTCCTGCGCGGCATGGCCTTCATCGTGACCGGCCCGATCGGCTCCATCGCGCGCGGCTTGCTCTTCCTCGGCCGCGCTCTGGCAATGCAGGCAGTCGGCGGCGCCGCGGGGATTGTCCGCATCGCAGGTGCAATCGCCGGAAGCGCCTCGACCGCTTTCACTGGCGCACTCGCGGCGCTCGTGAGCCCGCTCGGGATCGCCGCGCTCGCGCTTGGCACGCTGGCCGCCGCTGCTTACGCGTTCCGCCCGTTCACGCAGGCAGAAATCGACAGCTACAAGACAGACGGCGGCGTAAAGCTCTCGTCGTCTGCGCAGAAGCGTGTCGACGCGGGCGAGCTGAATTCCTCGCCGTTCGTTCGCTCGCGATCGAATGCCGTTCATGTGACAACGTATGCGGATTTCGGGAACGGGTTCGAGAAGGGTGTGACAAAGGTCGTCGGCGGGATCGTTTCTAAATCTTCGGCGCCGCTCGGATCGGGTTTCTACGACTCCGGTCTGAGTCAGCCGATTCCAGGACAGGGGTACTGATGCTGACAGAAAACCAAGTTTTGAAGGTCCGCGATCACTTCGTTGATGAGGTGATCCGGTCGGGCGGTGACGATGGTGTACCGGCGGATGCGTTGAGGTGGGTGACGGGTGCGGCGAGGGTGACCGTCGATGAGCGCGAGGCTCTGGCGCGACGGTATCTCAGCGACAACGGGCTGAACTCAAATCCCGGCGAAAGCGCGGTCGAGGCTCTTGACCGGTTTAGTGCGATGAGTGACGCCGAGCTTGTCGCGCACTTGATTGCGTGCGGAAAGTTGTAACGGTCGAGTGGCCGGTAGAGATCGACGGGATGCTGCGGTGCGGCCCCCGTTTTCATTTGGTGACCAGGGTACAGGAAACGAGTATGAGCAAGATGGATTTGGGTGGCGTTCGAGGGCTGCGCGCCGAGGTTGATCGATTGCGCACGGACATCGAAGCATTGGAGCGCGAGATTGCGACGGCGCCGCGGCACGGCCTGCGTGCGGCGCTCGCGGCGAGACGGGAGACGTACGGAAGGCGGCTGCGGCGACTGGCCGAAATTATGCTCGCTGCGCCGATGCCGCGGCGCGAACTGACTCCGTTGCTCCGGAGGCAGCTCGACGCGATGGGGGCGACGGAACGTGATCGCGAGTGGATGTCAGGGCGTGCCCCATGTCCGACGTTCGATGGACGGGATGGCGAACTAATGGCGATCCGGGCGGAATGGTACGGGGGCGCGACGGAAGAGGCGACGAACGGGCGCGCGGGAGGTGGATATGGCCGAGTCTAAGGACGGTGCTTCGGCCGGTCTAACGGGCGATTCTGCAAATTCGACCCATGACGCGCCCGCGCGCACTCGCGCGCGTGGCAAGCAACGATGCGGCGCTCCGACCCGAAGCGGGGCCGAGTGTCAGGCGCCTGTCGTGCCCGGGAAAAGCCGGTGCCGACTACACGGCGGGCATTCGATCGGATCGCCAGGACATACCAACGCTAGGAAGCACGGTATCTACGGAACGTATCTGACCACCGACGAAATCGCTTCGGCAAATGACATCAGGGCTCGGCTTGGCACGCTCGACGAGGAAATTGAACTGATGCGCAGGCGTATCAACCGAGCGCTGAAGGCGGAAGAGCAAGCAAACGGGAATGAGCGCGGCGGCCTTGAACTGCAAAAGTTCGTCGACAAGGCACAAACGGAATTCACGGCCGGCCCCGAACACGTGTACGAGCGCGTCGATTACGACGCTCGGATAGAGCGCTTGATTCGGCGGCTCGAATCGTTGGAGCGGACGCGAGTGGAAATGAACGACGCCCAAGCGAAGCGCGACGCCGAGCGCGATGACTACGAACCGGTGAGCCAGATACAGGTGACCGTTATCAACACGGACGGCTCATTCACGCGATCTGACGGCACGATCGGGAATGTGAAGAACGGTGATAGGCCTTGAAGCAAACGCCCGCCCGGCCATCGTACCGGGCTCACGAATGGAGTAACGATGCAATCTGAAATCAATCCGGTGACTGATCCGCGGATCCTTGCGCTGGTGCATACCGATGAACGAATTGAGATACTTGAGAGGGCGCCGATTAGGCCGATCGATCAGCCGTTCATCGACTTTGCATCGCCGTGCCAGATTTGGTCGGGGGTAACAGTCAGGGGAGGTTATCCACGCACTAGGATTGGCGATCGAATGGTGATCGTCACCCGCCTCGCCTGGGCGCTCTCGCGACGCGTGCGCCTTTCGGACATCGACGATCTGGTCGTCCGGCACATCGTTTGCAATACGCCGGGATGCATCAACCCGTTTCACCTTGCGATTGGCACGCAGAAGGACAACATCGGCGATTGCAAAGAGCAGGGTAGAACTCGGAAGCGCGGCGGAAAGTGTCCGGGAAACGCGGGAGAGCGAAGCGCTCACGCAAAGCTGACGACGGCTGCGGTTGTGGAGATTCGACGCCTGTTTGCCGAAGGCGGGCGGCAACGCGCGCTCGCGCAACGGTTCGGCGTGAGCGAGGATCAAATCTCACGCATTGTTCGCCGTGTTTCATGGGCGCACGTGGAATGAGCGCGAAAAAACCGAGCAAAGCGGGCACTTGCAACGGACGGGCTCGCTTGAATGATGACGACGTGCGGTTAATTCGCGCGATGTGGGAATCCGGCGCGCATAGTCAACGCGAGCTTGCGTGTCTATTCGATTGCGCAAAAGGAACGATCTGGTTCATCGTGCATCGTCGGCAGTGGCGGCACATCTGACCGATCTTCATGTCAGCCATCTAGTATTGCGTCTCAATGCCGAGCAATTTACTCATCCGGAAGTTGAGATGCGATTTTGATGCCGAGCTTTCGTCCGCGGCTTGTCAGTGACAGGATGCGATTGTTATATGGGTTCTGTTGAACTAGCCGCCGCGCTGCCAATTTTTCCGCATTCAGCTCAAGGACAGCCATTTCGTAGTGCCCGGCCATATACAGGTCGTGCAAATGTAGGCCCTGTTCTGCTCGCGATGTGCAGGCGACTAAAATGTATCGTTCGCATGGCGCGAGCGTGCGAAACAATGGATTGAGGATCACCATCGAGTACGCCGCTTTTGTGAAGCGGCGCCCGCTGTCGACGACACTCACGATGAGGGTAAGCCCGCTGACAAGAAGGATCGTCGGGATAACCCACCGCCACCCGATGGGGATGTCGAAATACGTGGCGAGGGTGGGGCGCACCATCGGGCCAAATAGTATGACGCCACTGGCAAGGAACAAGACGAGCGTGATTTTCATGCTCTTCGAGACTTGTTCTAACAGTTGGATAAGCCAACCACCGCCGCCGTCAGCCATGTCGTCCCCTCCGTTGGATGCCGTTTGATCTTAGCTCATATGGCCCTTTGGCGGTGAGAGCAAGAGGAATCGAAACTGCACGAAATCGAGCGGTTGCGTGCGCGCTCGGAATGGGTGAACGAAATATAGGGTTGACATATTTCGTTCGGTGAGTATGATTCGTTTATCCATTTCGTGCATCCAAGGGGCCAAGTATGTCGCGCACGTTCATCTACGCTCGCGTATCCACCGCCGAGCAGACGCCAGAAAACCAAATCCGCGAAATCGAGTCGGCAGGCTTCGCCGTCGACCAGGACAAGCGCAAGCAGCGGATTGTCGCCGAGTGCATTAGCGGCAGCGTGGCGGCTAGTGAGCGCCCCGGCTTCTCGAAGCTCTTGGACCGCATGGAGTCGGGTGACGTGTTGATTGTCACCAAGCTCGACCGCCTGGGCCGGAACGCAATGGATGTGCGTGCCACTGTCGAGCGATTGGCGGTCGATGGCGTTCGGGTGCATTGTCTGGCACTAGGCGGAGTTGACCTGACCAGTAGCGCGGGAAAGATGACGATGCAGGTTTTGTGCGCCGTCGCGGAGTTTGAGCGCGATTTGCTGATCGAGCGCACTCAAGCCGGGCTTGCTCGTGCGAAGGCTGATGGGAAGGTAATGGGCCGTCCATCCGCGCTAACAGATGATCAGCAAGAAGAGGCGCGTAGCAGGCTCGCGCAAGGCGCAACCGTGTCTGAACTCGCTCGCCTGTTCAAGACGAGCCGCACTACAATCCAGAGGGTGCGGGATCGTCATTGCTAAATTTTTCATGGTGCGTTACACGCTAATCAGACGCAGCGGGGAGTGCCCGTCAATAAATGGGGTTTGATTACGTGGCAGCAAGACCACGTCCGGCTCACGCGGAGTGCATGGTGGGGCGCCGGGGATGATGCGGTGGTGGGTGAGCTACCTAGAGAGAGATGCAGGAGCTGGGCGTTTGGAAGCGCGCTGGCATGGTGCCGCGAATAAAGTTCTGAGATATATTGAACGGACTGCGTCGCCTTCACGATACTGTCGACTAAATTGTTTTTTCAGCCACGAGCAGACCTACGAACCAATGAACGACAAAAACAAGAAAACGCCCGTGCCAACGCGCCCGGGCCGTGCAAACGATAGCAATCCGTTCTCGCCTAAGCCCTCGAACGAGTCATGGGGCAATGTCCGGAAGGACTCCGAGCGACCGGTGGTGCGGGATACATTGGCACCCCCTGATCCCGGGAAAAAACGGAAATGAGCAAGCCGCCAACTCTGGATCGGCGATGGAGTGACATGCTCTTCGGCGTGCGGCGCTCGATACGCTACCACCAGAGGCGGCGGGCGTTTTTTGATCGATGGGATCAACTTGGCAATGTTTTTTCTCTTGTTTTCGGGTCAGCTGCTATCTATGGTGTCCTGGAAGCCGATTACAAGACGCTAGCACTTGTCGCCTCCGGGCTCGTGACGATTTTGTCTGCTGTGAACTTGGTATTTGCATCTGCACAGAGGGCGCGTTTGCATCATGATTTCGCTCGGAAGTTCCAAGAGATCGAGCAAGAAATGCTTGTCTCCCCTGATGAGCAAGTGCTTCAGGATGTATCGCGAAAACGCCTTGATGTTGAAGCTGATGAGCCTCCTGTTCTACATGTCCTGAATTGCTTATGCCATAATGAGCAAATGCGTGCCGACGGGTATCCTGCTTCGAATTTGGCGAAGATTAAATGGTGGCAGAGAATGTTCGCGCATTTCGTTGATCTACGCGAAGACTTAATCCATGCCTAATTCCATTTAACTCTTACCAAAGCCCGCCCCGCGCGGGTTTTTTTATGTGTGTGCCATCAGGGGCGCATTCCTGTGGGTACAAGTCCCGCTATGAATTGATTGCAAAAAGCGAAACGAACGCCGCAGCATGGCCGCGACCGAGTGCCAGGAAAAGTGTAGAGTGCAAATCGCGGGGCGATGAGCGGGTTATGTGTGAAAGATGCGCCGATGAGCAACGAAAGCTTGCGGCAAAGGGCGCGTTGAGTAAGCGAGTCAGCGTAGCCCGCAAAGCTGATCCCGTTCCTTCACTGCCACAGCGCGCCGTTTGTCTATGTAGTCTGCCAAGTCCTGCACGTACACGCCGCGCACCGACTTCTGACTCACTTCAATTCTGGTGATAGGTAGTGGAATTTTCCCGAGAGCTACTTTTCTAATAAGCTTGTTCGGATCGATATGAGGGAAGTACTCCGCGCACACCTCATTAATCGGAATTATTGCGCGTGCGCCGAATTGGGATAAAAGAATAAATGTGGTGTTCATTTTGGGGTGTGCTGTTGGGGCGTATTTTAATCTTATGGAAAAGGAAATTCCGTGCGAGATAATGAATTTTGTCGTTCTCGTGCTGCTTCGTGTTGGCACTTCTCGATATAGATTGCCAGATCTAGCATGGAAATTCCCTTTGCTGATTTGAGGCTATTTTCGATACGTATTACCGGCAAGGGAATCTCTCCATGGGCTATCTTCCGCAGGAAGGCTTGCAGCTCTAGGTGGGAGAAATATTCCTTGCGTACCTCGTCAAGTGGGATCACGGCACGAGGGCCGAATTGAGCTATTAGCAAAAAAATGGTGTTCAATTTTCTGGTGGAGATCGTGTGCGCTGGAGTTTCAATGTTATCACTATTAGGGTTGCGTGATAAATGATACAAATTTGGTATGAGTATCATGAAATTTGATGGGAATAACTACCTTATTGGGATTATTGCAACGCGCACGAAAGTTTTTGCTTGAAATCCGACTTTCCCGTGATTACACTGGACTCATCGCTGAAACAACAGCGATCAGGTTTGGCGACCTGAACTTACACACGGCGGACAGCCGCCTCGCGCGGTTTTTTTTCGTCCGCACGTCTCTGCACGCCTTCAAGATCAATGGGCGGGCCTGGACGGGGAGACCCTCGGGTCTGCCGGTTTCCGTGTGTGCCGGTTCGCCAACCCCGCTCAGTGCCCGCCCACCCCGTTTGGCGACGGGAGGCGGGCCTCCAACTCACACACGGAGGTCTCACCATGCGTCAGCTTCAACATAAACAGTCGGCCCAATCTGCTGCCCGCGGCATCGTCGGTGTAGCAAACGGCCACGGCGTCGGCCGCGCCGCAGAATTTGACGTGAACATGTACATCGGTATCCCCGCCGAGGTTCGATCGCTTCTCAATGTTTCCGCTGTAGATCGCGCCGAAGCCTGCAACATCGGCGCATTGTGTGCCGCGTTGCTCGCCAAGCATTTGCGCGACGAACCCGCGCTGACCGGTAGCAACCGTGTCGGCGCCGTAATCGAGCGTATGAAGGGTTTGGGCGGTGAAGGTGGGTACGAGGCTGGGCTCTTCGCCGTGCTCGAACGCCTGATTGTGGAGGGCGCGAAGCACGTCAATCCCGACGCGCTCGCGATTCGGTCGCTGGCGACCGTGGCGCGAACCCAGGCCGCAAGAAGACGCGAGGAAGCGTCGGTTTCAATGGCCTAAGCCAGTGCAGGAGAGGCGCCGGCTCTGGCGGCGCTTCTGCACTCGTTAGCTGCTTGTCTTTCGGAAATTAAGGCAGGGCATGAGGACCGCTATTGCCATGAGCCGACAACCGAATCGCCTCCGTTGCTGAACACGTCGATTTCCCCGTGCGTTCCTGGGTTCCGGTATTGGTAGGCTCGGCCCCACGGATCCGTCGGCATGCGTTCGAGGTATCCGCCATCTTTCCAATTCGCGGGCGCCGGATTACCGGTTGGCTTCTGCACGAGCGCAGCCAAGCCTTGTTCCTGTGTCGGATAACTCCCGTTATCGAGGCGGTACAACTTCAACGCCTGTACGATCGTGCCGACATCCTGCTTGGCGGCGATGCGGCGTCCAATGTTTTCCGTGGCGCCTGTCATAACCTGCGCGGCAGCAGCCGACGCGTTAATGCAATTCGGATCGTCTTTGAGTTCGCCGGGATTCGAGTTGCATTCCGAGAGCGCCTGTTTGAGGGCGTCGCGGTTCGCAACGAACTCGTCGACCTTCATCACGTGATCGAGTCCGGGGACGTTGGTCTGATGGCACGCGGTCAGCGATACGGCGATCGCTGCGGAGACGACGACTTTCAGGCGATTGAAGCCAGCTCTTGCGCGCGGTTCGCGCTCGTCGGAGGTTGCGAGGGTGGTCGATGCGGAAATGAGAGTGGTTCTCATGCGAATAGCCCCGTGTGCATTGCTCTTTGTCGTGCTGCGACGACACGATAGCCGGGTTCCGTCTGACCCTGCAAGCACTCGAACAGGGCTGTTGGCGCGATTCGATTTTCCGTACGGATTCCGTACGCAAAGAAAAAGGGCTTAGGTCGCTAAACCTAAGCCCTTGATTTCTTTCGAATTCTTTGGTGGGCGGTACTGGGATCGAACCAGTGACCCCTGCCGTGTGAAGGCAGTGCTCTACCGCTGAGCTAACCGCCCAAAGAAGAATCAAATTATGTCAGGGATTTTGGGGTTCGTAAAGCACTTTCTGCAAATAATTTTCGGGGCCGCCTGAATGTCGGTCAGCCGGCCGTCGACGGCTCGACGAGATCCAGGATCGAGCCGTCGCGTTTGAGCGTCGCGAGCACGATGCTCGAATTGATCGACATCACGCCGGTGGCGCGGTGCAGCCGATTGATCACGAAGTCGGAGTAGTGGTCGAGGTCGCGCGCGCGCACCGTCAGTACGTAGTTCGATCCGCCCGTCACGATCTGCGCGGCGATGACTTCCGGCCACTGCTGGATCGCTTCCACGAACCGGTCGTGCCACTCGGGCACGTCCGGGCGCATCGAGACGTGCACCAGCGCCTCGAACGCCACGCCCACCTTCTTCGGCTCGATCGTGCAGCGGTAGCCGGCAATGGCGCCGCGTTCCTCGAGCAGCTTCACGCGCCGCAGGCATGCCGACGGCGACAGCGCGACCGCGTTCGACAGGTCCTGATTGCTGATGCGTCCGTCCCGTTCGAGGTGCCGGAGGATCCGCATGTCGGTTCGATCCAGGGTCATTTCGAAGAATCCCGTCAATTTTGAGATAGTAGTCGAAGACTCTACTGCAATCGGTTCGGATCGTCACCGAAAAGTGAAGCTCATTCTATTTCGTCCTCGATAACATGCGCCCCATGCCTCGATTGCACGGCCCGGCTCGATGCCAGGCCGCCGGTCGCACCGATTTCCACTCCTACCGACATTCCGACATGTACGAACACATTCCCGCCTATCCGGGCGATCCGATCCTGTCGCTGTTCCAGGCATTCCAGCAGGATGCGCATCCGCACAAGGTCAACCTCAGCATCGGCCTCTACTATGACGACGCGGGCCGCATCCCGGTGCTCGAAAGCACGCGCATCGCGGCCGAGCGGCTGCGCGAAGCGGGCGCGCCGCACACCTACCTGCCGATGGAAGGGCTCGCCGCGTACCGGCAGGGCGTGCAGCGTCTCGTGTTCGGCGCCGATTGCGCGGCGCTCGCGCAAGGCCGCATCGCGTCGCTGCAGACGCTGGGCGGTTCGGGCGCGCTGCGTCTCGGCGCCGAGTTCGTGAAGCGCTATTTCCCCGACAGCGCGATCTGGATCAGCGATCCGACGTGGGACAACCATCGCGTGATCTTCTCGGCGGCCGGGCTCGACGTGCACACGTATCCGTACTACGACGAAACACGCAACGGCCTGCGCGTCGACGCGATGCTCGCGGCGCTCGACGCGCTGCCCGCGCGCAGCATCGTGCTGCTGCAACCGTGCTGCCACAACCCGACGGGCCTCGACCTGAGCCGCGAAGCATGGCGCGCGGTGATCGACGTGCTCGTGCGCCGCGGGCTGATTCCGTTTCTCGACATGGCGTATCAGGGCTTCGGCGACGGTCTCGACGACGATGCATGGGCCGTGCGCGCGATCGTCGAGGCAGGGTTGCCGGCGATCGTCAGCAACTCGTTCTCGAAGAACTTCTCGTTGTACGGCGAGCGCGTCGGCGGGCTGTCGATCGTCTGCACGAGTGCGGGCGAAGCCGCGACGGTGCTGAGCCAGTTGCAGGCCGGCGTGCGCCGCACCTATTCGAGCCCGCCGCTGTTCGGCGCGCAGCTCGTGTCGACGGTGCTGAACGACGACGCGCTGCGCGCGCGCTGGGAAGACGAGGTCGCACAGGTGCGTGCGCGAATCAAGCGCATGCGCGGCGCGCTGAAGGCGCGGCTCGATGCGCGCCTGCCCGCGCCGGCCTTCGACGCGCTCGTCACGCAGCGCGGGATGTTCAGCTATACGGGCATCGCCGCAACCGACGTGGACCGCTTGCGCACGTCGCATGGCGTCTACCTGCTGCGCTCGGGCCGCATGTGCATCGCGGGGTTGAACGACGCGAACGTCGAGCACGTCGCGAACGCGATCGCCGACGTGCTCGGCGGCGCGCCGCGCCAGGCGGCCTGAGCAACCGGTTTCGAATCGAAGGAGGACACGATGGCAGACAGGATCCCGGTCGACTTGCCGCAGCTCGCGCAGCCGTTCTCGTGGGCAACCCGCGCAGGCGGGCTGATGTTTACCGGCCACGGGCCGGTCGATGCGTCCGGCGCGATCGTCGGTGACACGATGACCGCGCAGGCGCGCGTCACGCTCGGCAATCTCGCGAAGGCCGCGGCCGCGGCGGGCGCGACGATGGACGACGTCGCGCAGGTGCTCGTCTACCTGTCCGACGTGAGCGCGATGCCGGAATTCGACGCCGAGTACCGGCGCCACTTCCGCGAACCGTACCCGAACCGCACGTGCGTGGGCGTGCAGGGCTTCGCGCATCCGGACATGCGCGTCGAACTCGTCGCGTACGTCGCGCTGCCGGCGGCGCGCGACTAGCACGCGTGCCGCCGCGTGCGGATAGCAGTAACCACGATACCGACAACATCAACAAACGAAAGACAAGGATGGAGACAAGCATGAAGAGCATCAGTCGATTCGCACTGCCGACAATGGCGGGCCTGCTCGCCGCGAGCGGCGCGATGGCGCAGAGCAGCGTGACGCTGTACGGGATCGTCGATCAGAGCATCCGCTATACGACGCACGCGGACGTGTCGAACGACGCAAGCGTGCAGATGACCAACGGCGCGATCACCAACAGCCGCTGGGGCCTGAAGGGCAGCGAAGCGCTCGGCGGCGGACTGAAGGCGATCTTCCAGCTCGAGAGCGGCTTCGAGCCGCAGAACGGACAGCTCGACGGTGCATTGTTCGGCCGCTACGCGTATGTCGGCCTCGCCAGCGACTGGGGCACCGTGAAGCTCGGCCGACAGGCGACCGAAGCGTTCAACCTGTTCGGCGATCTGGATCCGCTGACGGTCGGCAACTACACGGCCAACATGTGGCCGTACTTCCTCACGCAGGGCCGCGCGAGCAACGTCGTCAGCTACGACGGCACGTTCGGCGGGCTGAACGTCGGCGCGAGCTACGGCTTCGGCGGCGTGGCGGGCAGTCTCGGCGCGAATGCATACTGGGGCACGCACGTGTCGTACACGCTCGGCGGGCTGATGGTCGGCGCGACGTACCAGCAGGTGCGCGACCTGAACAGCCGCGCGCAGCAGGCGTGGGGCGCGGGCGCACGCTATGCGTTCGGCGTGGCGACGCTGTATGCGGGCTACCTCGGCGGCATCGACCGCACGGGCATGCTCGACCAGCAATTGCTGAACGCGGCGGGGCGCGACGTGACCTACGGTTCGTTCGTCGACAACCCTCGCCGCGACGCGATCTTCTACACCGGTGCGATCGTGAAGGTCACGCCCGCGGTATCGGTGACGGGCGTCGCGTACTACGACGACATCCGCAATGTCAACGGCATCGCGGGCAACGGTGGAAAGCGCTATACGGGCGTGCTCGAGGCCGAGTACGCGCTGTCGAAGGCCACGCAGGTCTACGCGACGCTGGACTACAACCGGGTGAGCGGCGGCGCGTTTACCGAAATGCCCGGACGCGGCAACCAGACGGGCATCGCGGCCGGCCTGCGCCACATGTTCTGAGCATACGGCGCGCGACGGCCGGTGCGGTCCGGCGCCGGCCAGCGCGCCGTCGAGATTTCGACCGGACAATCGCTTTCGAACGAGGTCATTCGATGCAACCAGAAGGGCAATTCCAGCACATCGCGGCGCGCGAGCACGGTTTGCGCCGCACGCTTTCCGCACGACAGATGGCGATGATCGCGATCGGCGGTGCGATCGGCACGGGTCTCTTTCTCGGCAGCGGGTTCGCGATCGGTTTCGCGGGGCCGAGCGTGCTCGTGAGCTACGCGATCGGCGCGTTCATCTCGTTGTTGCTGATGGGCTGTCTAGCGGAGATGACGGTCGCGCACCCGACCTCCGGGTCGTTCGGTGCGTACGCCGAACATTACGTGAGCCCGTGGGCCGGGTTTCTCGTGCGCTACGCGTACTGGGCGTGCATCGTGCTCGCGGTCGGCACCGAAGTCACCGCAATCGCGCTGTACATGAAGTACTGGTTCCCGGGCGTGCCGGGGTGGCTATGGATCGTCGGCTTCTCGGCGCTGCTCGTGCTCGTCAATGCACGCAGCGTCGACGTATTCGGCGCAGTCGAATACGGGTTCTCCGTCGTGAAGATCGCGGCGATCGTCGGCTTCATCGTGCTCGGCGCGTACGTCGTGTTCGGCGATCCGGCGCTCGTGGGCAACGGCGCGGCGCGTGCCGGCTTCCACCATTACACCGATCATGGCGGCTTCTTTCCGAAGGGCGTGTGGGGGATGTGGGTCGCGGTGATCGTGTCGATCTTCAGCTACCTGAGCATCGAGATGATCGCGGTCGCGGCCGGCGAGGCAGAAGATCCCGAGCATGCGGTCACGCGCGCATTCCGCTCGACCATCGTGCGGCTCGTGCTGTTCTACCTCGTCACGCTCGCGCTGATGCTCGCGATCGTGCCGTGGACGGCGGCAGGGCGCGACGAGAGCCCGTTCGTGAAGGTGATGGAGGCGATCCACCTGCCGGGAGCGGCGGGGCTGATCAACTTCGTCGTGCTGATCGCTGCGCTGTCCGCGATGAACAGCCAGCTCTACATCACGACGCGGATGATGTTCAGCCTGTCGCGTGCGGGCCATGCGCCTAAGGCGCTCGGCGACGTGAACGCGCGCGGCGTGCCGTTCGGCGCGCTGATGCTGTCGACGCTCGGCATCGCGCTCGCCACGGTGTTGAGCGTGCTGTATCCGGACGCGTCGTTCACGATCATGATGGCGGTGTCGATGTTCGGCGCGCTGTTCACGTGGATGATGATCTTCGTCACGCACTACTGCTTCCGACGTCGTCGCGCGGCGCTCGGCCTGCCGGCGCCTGCATTCCGGATGCGCGGCTTTCCGCTGCTGACGCTGCTCGGTGCGGGGCTGATGCTCGCGGTGATGGTGACGACCTACTTCACGGCCGAGTTCCACATGACGCTGATCTTCGGGATTCCGTTCCTGATCGTGCTGTCCGTCGTGTACGCGGTGTGGTACCGGCGCGCGCAGCCGGTGCTGCAGCCGGACGCGAAGTAGCCGCAGGCCGGGTCAGCCCGCCAGCGCGGGCAGCGCGTCGATCGACGCGCGCACGTAGTCGGCGAAGCGCAGCGCGACCGGTTCGGCGGTGCCGCTGCGCTTCAGTTCGAGTGTGCGCGATTCGAGCGACCCGTCCCTCAGCGGCCGGAACGCCAGCCGGTCGCTTTTCACTTGCTGCAGCACGCGCGGCACGAGCGCGATGCCCATCCCGAACTCGATCATCGACAGGATCGTCTGCCACAGCCGTGCCTCGTGACGGATCAGCGGGCTGAATCCCGCGTTCACGCATTGCGCGATGATCAGGTCGTGATAGTGCGGCGCCGCTTCACGCGGAAACAGGATGAACGGCTCCGCGGCCAGCGCGGCGAGCGCGACCCGCCGGCGCCGCGCGAGCGGATGCGCGGCCGGCAGGCAGCACACGAACGGCTCCGCATAGACGGGCGCCGATTCGACCTCGGGCGGACAGTGGCCCCAGTGCGCGTAGCCGAGATCGATCTGGCCGCGCTGGATCGCCTGGACTTGCGCCTGCGTGTTCATCTCGCTCAGCACGACCTCGACGCCCGGATAGTCGGCCTCGAAGCGCCGCACCGCGTCGGGCAGCCCGCGATACAGCATCGAATGCACGAAGCCGATCCGCAGCCGGCCCGCGAGCCCCGAGGCCGAACGCACGGTGACGCGCTCGGCCTCGGCCGCCTGCAGCAGCAGCCGGCGCGCTTCGCCGAGCAGCACCGCGCCCGCATTGGTCAGTGCGACGGTCTTGTTGGTCCGCGAAAAAAGCTGCACGCCGAGCGCTTCCTCGAACTTGCGGATGTCGAAGCTCAGCGCCGGCTGCGAGATGAACAGGCGTTTCGCCGCGCGCCCGAAATGCAGCTCTTCGGCGACCGCCACGAAGTAGCGCAACTGCCTCAATTCCATGCTGTCTCCTCGCCGCATCGGCATCGATAAGCGTTGTCTATCGTACCGGATAAATCCTGTATTGGACGCTTATCGATCGCGCGCCTACGCTCTGCTGAACGACTGGCATCGGCCGGCCGCGCGGCCACGGCGCGGGCACCGGCCGGCAGCCGCGCCACCATGGAGACGCACGCATGAACGACACCGCTCGCACGCCGGAGGCCGGCGCATCCAATATCCCCGACAGCCGGGGCATCAATTTCTTCACGGCTGATCCCGATCTCGGCGCATTGCTGAAGCTGCATCTCGGCGCCGACCAATACGCAGCACTCGAACCGCGGCTGCATGCGCTCGGCGCACGCGTGTCGGGCGAACTCGACGAATGGGCATCGCGCGCGGACAAGCATCCGCCCGTGCTCGAGCACCGCAACCGGCGGGGCGAAGCCGTGCAGCGGATCGACAAGGATCCCGCGTACGTCGCGCTCGAACGCGTCGCCTATGCGGAGCTCGGGCTCGCGTCGCTGAGCCACCAGCCCGAGGCGGTAGCGCCGCTCGTCAAATATGCGCTGACGTTCCTGTTCGTGCAGGCCGAATTCGGGCTGTGCTGCCCGGTCAGCATGACCGATTCGCTCACGCGCACGCTGCGCCGTTTCGGCGAGCCGGCGCTTGTCGAGCGCTACCTGCCGATGCTCGCGTCGCGCGATTTCGACACGCTGTTCCAGGGCGCGATGTTCATGACGGAGCAGGCGGCCGGCTCCGACGTGGGCCGTATCGCGACGCGCGCGGCGCGCGAAACGGACGCGCACGGCGACGCGGTCTGGCGTCTGTACGGCGACAAGTGGTTCTGCTCGAACGCGGACGCCGATCTCGCGATGGTGCTGGCGCGACCCGATGGCGCGCCGGACGGCATCAAGGGCCTCGCGCTGTTCCTGCTGCCGAAGACGCTGCCGGACGGCACGCGCAACGCATACCGGATCGTGCGGCTCAAGGACAAGCTCGGCAGCCGCTCGATGGCGAGCGGCGAGATCGCGCTCGAAGGCGCGCAGGCGTATCTGATCGGCGAGATCGGCCGCGGTTTTCACCAGATGGCCGACATGATCAACATGTCGCGGCTGTCGAACGGCGTGCGGGCGGCCGGGCTGATGCGACGCGCGCTGAACGAGTCGCTGCACGTGGCCGCGAACCGCGCCGCGTTCGGCCGCAAGCTGATCGAGATGCCGCTGATGCAGCGCCAGCTGATGAAGATGCTGCTGCCCGCCGAGGCCGCGCGCGCGATGTTCATGCAGATCGCGCTGCTGCTGCCGCAGGCGGATGCGGGCGACGAGCAGGCCGCGCGCTGCGTGCGCATCCTGACGCCGCTGATCAAGTTCCGCGCGTGCCGCGACGCACGCCGCGTGACGGGCGATGCGATGGAAGTGCGCGGCGGCACCGGCTACATCGAGGAGTGGAGCGATGCACGTCTCGTGCGCGATGCGCATCTGGGCTCGATCTGGGAAGGCACGAGCAACATCGTCGCGCTCGACGTCGCGCGCGCCGCGCAGCGCGAGCACGCGCTCGACGCGCTGCGTACGTTCCTCGGCGACCGGCTCGGCGCCGCGCCGCTGCCCGACGCGAGTCGCGCGGCACTGCGACGTATTCTGACGCGTGCATGCGACGCGCTCGCGCGGGTCGCGGCGGACGGCGACGATGCACGCGTGCGGCAGGCCGCGTCGGCGCTGTATTACGCGAGCGCGGCCGTGCTGATGGCATGCGAAGGCGTGCGGCTCGCGCCCGATTACCGGCGCCTCGCGCTCGCGCACCTGATCGTGCGTCACAAGCTGCTGCCGGTCGACCCGCTCGCGCCGGCGTCGCGCGACGACGAAGCGGCGGCGTTCGACGCGCTGCTGCGCGGCACGCCGGTGCCGCTCGACATGGCGCTCGACCTGCTGCCGGAGGTCGAACGATGAGCGCGACGCGAGGGGCACTGGACGGCCTGAAGGTCGTCGACCTGAGCCGCGTGCTCGGCGGCCCGTACTGCACGCAGGCGCTCGCCGACCACGGCGCGACGGTCGTCAAGATCGAGCCGCCGGACGGCGACGAGACGCGCGGCTGGGGGCCGCCGTTTCTCGGCGACACCGCGTGGTACTTCATGGGCGTGAACCGCAACAAGGAAGGGCTCGCGCTCGACCTGTCCCGCGACGAAGGGCGCGCGATTCTGTGGCGCCTGCTCGAAGAGGCCGACGTACTCGTCGAGAACTTCAAGCCCGGCACGCTCGCGCGCTGGAGGATGGACTACGCACGCGACCTGCAGCCGTGTTTTCCGCGCCTGATCCACTGCGCGGTGACGGGCTTCGGCGAAGACGGCCCGCTCGGCGGGCTGCCCGGCTACGACGCGGTGATCCAGGCGATGGCCGGGCTGATGAGCGTGAATGGCGAGCGCGACGGCGGTGCGATGCGCATCGGTCTGCCGATCGTCGACATGGTCACGGGGCTCAACGCGCTTGCCGGCATCCTGCTCGCGCTCGCGGAGCGGGAGAAGAGCGGCCAGGGCCAGTCGATCGACATCGCGTTGTACGACTGCGGCGTGTCGCTGCTGCATCCGCACTTGCCGAACTTCTTCGGCTCGGGGCGCGTGCCCGAGCGCAGCGGCAACGCGCATCCGAACATCGCGCCGTACGACAGCTACCGCACGGCCACCGTGCCGATCTTCCTCGCTGTCGGCAACGACCGGCAGTTCGCGCGGCTCGTCGCGCATCTCGGCGCGCCGGCGCTGGCCAGCGACCCGCGTTTCGTCGACAACCGCAGCCGCTGCGCGCACCGCTCGCAACTGAAGGTCGAGCTGGAGGCACGGCTCGCCGCGCATCCGTGCGAGCCGCTCGCCCGCGACCTGATGGCAGCGGGCGTGCCGTGCGGTCCGGTGCGCGATGTCGGCGACGTCACGCGCGATCCGCATGCGCTGCACCGGAACCTGTTCGTCGAGCTCGGCGCGTATCGCGGCACTGCATCGCCGGTGAAGCTGTCGCGCACGCCGGCGACTTACCGCACACCGCCGCCCGCGCTCGGCCGCGACACGCGCGCGGTGCTCGACCGCCTCGGCGTCGATCCGGTGCTCCGGCAGCAACTGCTCGACGCCGGCGTGCTGAAGGTCGCACCGGACCCGACGTGACCGGCCGAGGGGGCGGCTGCACGTGAGCCCCCTCGGCCGACGAAACGCACAGCAACACCGCAACACCGCAACACCGCAACACCGCAACACCGCAACACCGCAACACCGCAACACCGCAGCACCGCCAGCCGGCGGCGCAATGCCGGCCATCCGGCAACGCGCGCGACAGTCGCGCGGCCGATCACGAACATGGAGACATCGATGAGCCGTCCGCAATCCCCGTCTGCCGCGCAACCGCGGCCCGGCCGTGCCGCCCTCGCGGCATTCGTCGGCACCACGATCGAGTGGTACGACTTCTACATCTACGGCACGGCGGCGGCGCTCGTGTTCGGCAAGGTGTTCTTTTCCAGCACGATGGACCCCGGCGTCGCGACGCTGCTCGCGTTCGTCACGTTCTGGGCCGGTTTCGCCGCGCGGCCGCTCGGCGGGATCGTGTTCGGGCATCTCGGCGATCGCGTCGGCCGCAAGACGGCGCTCGTGATCACGCTCGTGATGATGGGCCTCGCGACGACCGGCATCGGTCTCTTGCCCGGCTACGCATCGATCGGCGTATGGGCGCCGGCGGGGCTCGTCGTGCTGCGCGTGCTGCAGGGCATCGCGGTCGGCGGCGAGTGGGGCGGCGCGGTGCTGATCGCGAGCGAGAACGCGCCGAAGCATCGCAGCATCCTGTACGCGGCATTCGCGCAGCAGGGTTCGCCAACCGGCAACCTGCTCGCGACGGCCGCGTTCTTCGCGCTGAGCGCGCTGCCGACGCCATCGTTCCTGATGTGGGGCTGGCGCATCCCGTTCCTGCTGTCGGCCGTGCTCGTGATCATCGGGATGGTAATCCGGCTGCGGCTCGAGGAATCGGTCGACATGCAGCGCGTGCTCGCGCGCAAGCGTACGGTGAAGCTGCCGCTGCGCGACGTCGTGCGCGATCACTGGCCGATCGTGCTGCTCGCGGCCGGCACGCTGCCGGTGATCAACGTCACGTACTTCCGCAGCACGTTCGCGCTGTCGTGGGCGACCAGGGAGCTCGGCTATGCGCAGGGCACCTTCCTCGGCATCCTGTCGATCTCGCTCGTCGTGCAGTTCCTTATGCAGCCGATCGGCGCGTGGTTCGTGTCGAAGGTCGACATGCGGCGCGCGATGTGCTGGATCCTGATTCCGGAGATCGTGCTGATGCCGGTGATGTTCCATGCGCTCGCCACGCGTTCGTACTGGGTCGCCGTTGCGGGCATGTGCATCTCGACGATCCCGTCCGCGATGTTCTACGGCGCGGTCGGCGGCGTGCTCGCGCGTGTGTTTCCGGTCAACATCCGCTACACCGGGCTGTCGCTCGCGTATCAGTCGAGCGCGCTCGTCGTCGGCGGCGGCACGCCGGTGCTCGCGCAGGCGATCCTGAATGCGACCGGCAGCATCGTCGGCGTCGCGATCGCGTCGGGGCTCTATGCGCTCGTGTCGCTCGCGTGCATGCTGGCGCTGCTGAATCGCACCGGCTATCGCGCAAACGAACTGTCGACCGCCGAGCGCAGCGATGCGGCCGAATGGGGCACCGAAAGTGCCGGCGCCGACACCCCGGCCGGCACGGCGGCGCACGAGGATGAGCGCGCCACGTTGAAACCGGCGGGGTAAGCCGGGCGGCGCGGCGCATCGCCGGAAAACGCCCCGCCAAAGGCAAACGGCACCGTGCGATACACGGTGCCGTTTGCTTTTTGTGCGATGCGCCGGCATGGCCGGCCATCGCGATTCGCGGGTGCTCAGCCTTCGGTCGGCGGCACGTAGCCGGACGCCTGGTCCGCGCCGTCGCCGAAGAAGTACTTCTCGGTCTGCTTCATCAGGTACTGGCGCGCGCGCGGGTCGGCCATGTTCAGGCGGTTCTCGTTGATCAGCATCGTCTGCTGCTTGAGCCAGCCTTGCCATGCTTCCTTCGACACGCTTTCATAGATGCGCTTGCCGAGTTCGCCCGGCAGCGGCGGGAAATCGAGCGCTTCAGCTTCCTTGCCGAGCTTCGCGCATTGGATCATTCGAGCCATCGTGTACTTCTCCTGTAATCGGTGTCTGGGGGAGGGCAGTCGTGCCTGCGCTCAGAGCTGTTTCATCAGCACGAGCGACTTGCGCTGCCAGTTATAGAGTTTGCGGCGGTCTTCCGGCAGGTCGTCGACGCTGACCTTGACGAAGCCGCGCTTGAGGAACCAGTGCTCGGTGCGCGTCGTGAGCACGAAGATGTGCGTGAGGCCGCGCGCACGGGCGCGCTGCTCGATACGCTTGAGCAGGCGTTCGCCGTCGCCGGAGCCTTGCGCTTCCGGCGCGACCGTCAGGCACGCCATCTCGCCGATCTTTTCCTGCTGGTACGGATACAGCGCCGCGCAGCCGAACAGCACGCCATCGTGCTCGATCACCGAGAAGTGGTCGATGTCGCGTTCGATCTGGTGGCGACCGCGTCGCACCAGCGTGCCGTCGGATTCGAGCGGCTCGATCAGCGACAGGATGCCGCCGACGTCGTCCGGCGTCGCTTCGCGCAGGCTCTCGAGGTTCTCGTACGAGATCATCGTGCCGACGCCGTCGTGCAGGAACAGTTCGAGCAGCATGCTGCCGTCGAGCGACTGCGGAATCAGGTGGGCCCGGGTCACGCCGCCGCGGCATGCGCGGATCGAGTGCTTCAGGAAGAACGCGTCGTCGCCCTGGACGTTGCCGGAATCGAGCAGCTCCGCGGCCGCATCCAGCGACATTTCGCGGACCAGCACGCCCTCGTCGTCGACGATGCCGGGCGCTTCGGTCAGGAAGATGATCTTGTCGGCGCGCAGCGCGATCGCGGCGGCCGATGCGACGTCTTCCATCGACAGGTTGAATGCTTCACCGGTCGGCGAGAAACCGAGCGGCGACAGCAGCACGAGCTTGCGGCTCGCGAGCGAATGACGGATCGACTCGGCGTCGATCTTGCGCACGATGCCCGTGTGCGCGAAGTCGACCCCGTCGAGAATCCCCACCGGCCGCGCGGTCACGAAGTTGCCGGACACGACGCTGATGTGCGCGTGCGCCATCGGCGAGTTCGGCAGACCCTGGCTGATCGCGGCCTCGATGTCGAGACGCACTTCGCCGGCCGCCTCCTTCGCGGATTCGAGCGCGCGCGCATCGGTGATGCGCAGCCCGTGCGAAAACTCGGATTCGACACCATGCAGGCTCAACTGCTCCTCGACCTGCGGCCGCGAGCCGTGCACGAGCACGATCTGGATGCCCATCGCCTGCAGCAGCGCGATGTCGGACACGAGCGCGTTCAGCAGCCCCTGCTGCACCACTTCGCCGCCGAACCCCACGACGAACGTGCTGTTGCGGAACTTGTGGATATAGGGCGCGACGGAGCGCATCCAGTCGACGAACTGCGCGTGGCTGGCGGCCGAATCGTCGGCGGCCTGCGACGTCGCGGTGTCGGTTTGGGCGGGAGGGAGGTCGGTTTGGGAATTCATGGGCGGGATTATAATGCGCCCCCATGTCGAATGTACCTAAAAGTCCCGCGCCGACGCGGGCCAAAGCGCCGTCGGCGAACCACCCGGATGGTGCGGCCGATGCGCGCCCGCAGCAGGCCCAGCCGCCTCGCCAGCAGCAACAGCAGGCCGGCCAGCCGCCGCGCGGGCCGCGCGGCGACGAACGGCGCGGCGAGCCGGGCCAGCCAGCCCGGCCGGCTGCTAAGGGCGCCCCCCAGGCGACCGGCGAGCGCGCACCGCGCCGCGAGCGTGCGCCGCGCGCCGCCGTCGCACCGAACCCCGTTCCGCCGATCACATATCCCGAAAGCCTGCCCGTGTCGGGCAAGCGCGACGAAATCGCGCGCGCGATCGCCGGTCATCAGGTTGTCATCGTTTGCGGCGAAACGGGTTCCGGCAAGACCACCCAGTTGCCGAAGATCTGTCTCGATCTCGGCCGCGGCCTCGGCGCCGGCGGCAAGGGGCTGATCGGCCACACGCAGCCGCGGCGCCTGGCCGCGTCGTCGACCGGCCGCCGCATCGCCGAGGAGCTCGGCACGCCGTTCGGCGAGGTAGTCGGCTACAAAGTGCGCTTTACCGACAATCTCGCCCCGGGCGCGTCCGTCAAGCTGATGACGGACGGGATCCTGCTCGCCGAGACGCAGACCGATCCGCTGCTGAAGGCGTACGACACGCTGATCATCGACGAGGCGCACGAGCGCAGCCTGAACATCGACTTCCTGCTCGGCTACCTGAAGGAAATCCTGCCGAGGCGGCCGGACCTGAAGCTGATCGTCACGTCCGCGACGATCGACGCCGACCGCTTCGCGCGCCATTTCGGCACCGACGAGCGCCCGGCGCCCGTGATCGAGGTGAGCGGGCGGCTGTATCCGGTCGAGATGCGCTACCGGCCGGTGGCCGAGGATCGCCCGGCCGTGAAGAACGCCGAAGGCACCGGCGGCCGCGACCGCGTGAAGACCGCGCGCGAGGCGGAGCGCGACCTGATGGACGCGATCGTCGACGCGGTCGACGAGCTGTGCCGCGAAGGCCCCGGCGACGTGCTGGTGTTCCTGCCCGGCGAGCGCGAGATCCGCGAAGCGGCCGAGGCGCTGCGCAAGCACCACCCGCCGCATACCGAGATCCTGCCGCTCTTCGCGCGGCTGTCGGCGGCCGACCAGGACAAGGTGTTCAAGGCATCGAACGCGCGCCGGATCGTGCTTGCGACCAACGTGGCCGAAACGTCGCTGACGGTGCCGGGCATCCGCTACGTCGTCGACACCGGTCTCGCGCGCGTGAAGCGCTATTCGTACCGCAACAAGGTCGAGCAACTGCAGGTTGAGTCGATCTCTCAGGCCGCCGCGAACCAGCGCGCGGGCCGCTGCGGCCGGGTGGCCGACGGCGTGTGCATCCGTCTGTACGAGGAAAGCGACTACCAGGCGCGTGCGCGCTTCACCGATCCGGAAATCCTGCGCTCGTCGCTCGCGTCGGTGATCCTGCGAATGAAGTCGCTGCACCTGACGGCGATCGAATCGTTCCCGTTCCTCGAGCCGCCGCCCGGTCGCGCGATCGCGGACGGTTACCAGTTGCTCAACGAACTCGGCGCGGTCGACGACGACAACGCGCTGACGCCGCTCGGCCGCGAGCTCGCGCGGCTGCCGCTCGATCCGCGCGTCGGCCGGATGATCCTAGCCGCGCGCGACCAGCAGTCGCTGCGCGAGGTGCTGATCATCGCGAGCGCGCTGTCCGTGCAGGATCCGCGCGATCGCCCGATCGAGGCGCAGGAGCAGGCCGACCAGGCGCATCGCCGGTTCGCCGACGAGCGCTCCGAATTCCTGCAATGGCTGAAGATCTGGGCGTGGTTCGAAGAGGCCGTTGCGCACAAGAAATCGAATCGCCAGCTCGTCGACGCGTGCCGGCAGAATTTCCTGTCGCACCTGCGGCTGCGCGAATGGCGCGACGTCCATTCGCAACTGCTGACGGTCGTGCGCGAGCACGGCTGGCGCCTCAACGAGGCCGAGGCAACCTATGAGCAGGTGCATCTGGCCCTGTTGACCGGCCTGCTCGGCAACCTCGGCATGAAGGCCGACGACGATCCGCATTACCTCGGCGCGCGCGGGATCAAGTTCTACCTGTGGCCGGGCTCCGCACTTGCGAAGAAGGCCGGCCGCTGGGTGATGGCGGCCGAACTCGTCGAGACGAGCCGGCTGTACGCGCGCTGCCTCGCGAAGATCGAGCCGGAGTGGGTCGAGAAGATCGGCGCGCACCTGCTGAAGAAGTCGCTGTCCGAGCCGCACTGGGAGAAGCGTCCCGCGCAGGTCAGCGCGTTCGAGCGCGCGACGCTGTACGGACTGCCGATCTACCACCGCCGGCGTGTCGCGTTCGGCAAGCAGGATCCGGCGCGCGCGCGCGAGCTGTTCATCCGCGGCGCGCTCGTCGAAGGCGAATTCGACACGAAGCTGCCGTTCTTCGCGCACAACCGCAAGCTGCTCGCCGACATCGAGCAGCTCGAGCACAAGTCGCGCCGGCAGGACGTGCTGGTCGACGACGAGCTGATCTACGCGTACTACGACCAGGCGATTCCGGAGGGCATCCATACGGGCGCGGCGTTCGAGCGCTGGTATCGCGACGAGGTAAGGCAGGGCGGCCAGCGGGAAGACGGGCAGCGCCTGCTGTACCTGTCGCGCGACGACCTGATGCGTCACGAGGCGGCCGGCGTGACGACCGAGCTGTTCCCGAAGCGAGCGACGATGGCCGGCGTCGAGATGGCGCTCACCTACCACTTCGAGCCGGGTACGCCGCGCGACGGCGTGACGCTCGCGGTGCCGCTCTACGCGCTGAACCAGGTCGACGCGCGCCGCTGCGAATGGCTCGTGCCGGGGATGCTGAAGGAGAAGGTGCAGCTGCTGCTGAAGTCGCTGCCGCAGAAGCTGCGCCGGCACTGCGTGCCGCTGCCCGAGTACGCGGCCGGCTTCGTCGAGCGGATGGGCCGCGAGCGCTTCGGCGCGGGCGGTCTCGTCGAGGCGCTGATCGGCGACGTGCGTGCACAGACGCAGGTGATGATGAAGACGGCCGACTTCAAGCTCGAGACGCTGCCCGCGCATCTGTTCATGAACTTCAAGGTGATCGACGAGCACGGCCGCCAGCTCGCGATGGGGCGCAACCTCGCGCAACTGCGCCAGGAGCTCGGCGCGCAGGCGCAGCAGCAGTTCCAGAAGATCGCGGCGGCGTCGACGATCTCCCCGGATGGTGAAACCGATACGGGCGACGCACCGGCCTCCGCTGCGGGGCAGGCACCGACGGTTCCGGCACCGAAGGGCGGCAGGGCGGGCAAGGGCGCCGTGCCGCAGACGGCCGCGCCGGCGGAAGCGGGCGCGACGGCCCTGTATGAAAACTTGACGACATGGAGCTTCGGCAAGCTTCCCGAGTTGCTGGAGATCCGTCGGCGCGGCCAGACGCTGTACGGCTACCCGGCGCTCGTCGATCGCGGGACGCACTGCGACGTCGAGGTGTTCGACTCGCCCGAGGAGGCCGCGCGGATTCACCGGGCCGGCCTGCGGCGCCTGTTCGCGCTGCAACTGAAGGAGCCGATCAAGTTTCTCGAGAAGAACCTGCCGGGGCTGCGCGAGATGGCGATGCAGTACATGTCGCTCGGCACGCAGGACGAACTGCGCGACCAGCTGATCGACACGGCGCTCGACCGTGCGTGCCTGCAGGATCCGTTGCCCGACGACGACGCGAGCTTCCACGCGCGCCGCGACGAGGGCCGCAGCCGCCTGAACCTGCTTGCGCAGGAGATCGCGCGGCTCGTCGGGCAGATCCTGGCCGAATACGCGGGTCTTGCGAAGAAGCTCGCACAGGCGAAACCGTTCGCGCAGGCCCACGCCGATATCCAGCAGCAACTCGCGGCGCTGGTCGGCAAGCGCTTCGTGATCGACACCCCTTACGTGCAGCTTGCGCACTTTCCGCGCTACCTGAAGGGTATCGCGCTGCGGATCGACAAGCTGAAGGCCGATCCGGCGCGCGACGCGAAGCAGTCCACCGAGCTGCTGCCGCTCGTTCAGCAGTACCAGCGCGCGGTGTCGCAGCGCGGCGGCGTGGCGGATTCGCGGCTCGCGGAATTCCGCTGGCTGCTCGAGGAACTGCGAATTTCGTTATTTGCGCAGGAACTGCGCACGCCGATGCCTGTCTCTGTCAAGCGTCTGCACAAGGTCTGGGAGTCGATGCAGCGCTAGTGCAACAGCGGTTTTCCGGACCCGCACCCGCCTCCGGCTGCGGCCGGCGCGGCGTGCGTCGAAGTGGCGCAACGCCGGTTCCCGTCAACCGGCGGGGCCGGTCGAACGTTTTACAATGACAGTTGTTCCACGACGTGAGTCTTCATGCGCACTTTCCTTTCTTTCGGCCGCACGCTCGCGCTGGCCGCCGCCGTACTGGCGCCCGCCGCACACGCGAATAACGTGATCGTCCTCAACTCGGCCGAAGCGACGCTTTCCCTGATCGATCAGCAGACCCGCCAGGTCGTCTCCACGATGCCAACCGGCAAGGAGCCGCACCACCTGATGATTACGCCCGACAATTCGTCGCTGATCGTTGCAAATTCGGTCTCGAACAGCCTGATGTTCCTCGATCCGAAGACGGGCAAGCTGCAGCGCACCGTCGAGGGGATCGACGATCCGTACCAGCTCGGCTTCTCGCCCGACCGCAAGTGGTTCGCGGCGGCCGGGCTGCGGCTCGACCGCGTCGACATCTACAGCTACGACGGCCGCGACCTGCACCTCGCGAAGCGCGTGCCGCTCGAAGTCATGCCGAGCCACCTCGCGTTCACGAAGGACAGCAAGACGCTGCTCGTGTCCCTGCAGGTGTCCGGCGAGATCGCGGCGATCGATCTGCCGACGCAGACGGTCAAGTGGAAGATGAAGGTCGGCAAGGTGCCGGCGGGCCTGTGGCTCACGCCGGACGACAAGTACCTGCTGGTCGGGATGACCGGTTCGGATTACGTCGCGGTGGTCGACTGGCGTAACCAGAAGGTCGTCAAGCAGATCGTGACGGGCAAGGGTGCGCACAACTTCCGTTCGCTCGCCGACGGCACGCACGTCGCGGTCACGAACCGGGTCGCGAACACGATCAGCATCATCGACGAGAACACGCTCACCAACGTCGGCGACATCACCGGCCTGCTGCCGGGGCCGGACGACATGGAGCTGTCCGCCGACAAGAAGACGCTGTGGGTGACGTTCCGCTTCGCGAAGAAGGTCGGTATCATCGACCTGCCGTCGCGCAAGCTGGTGCAGACGATCTCCGTCGGCCGCTCGCCGCACGGGATCTACTTCTACGACCGCGCGCCGTGGAAGGCTGCGAACGGCGCGTGACGGACGGAGGCGAACGATGCTGCACCTGATCGATGCATTCGTGTCGAATATCCAGACCTGGCTGTACGTCGACGTCGTGCAGCCCCTCCTCTTCAAGTTCAACCTGATGGACTATGACGAGGACACCTACGACGCACTGTACTGGGTCATCATCGGCGCGCTGCAGATGGTGCTGATGTTCGCGCTGCTGCGCCCACTCGAGGCGCTCGCGCCCGTCGAGCGCTGGAAGAACCGCCGCGCGGTGCGGGTCGACGTGATCTACACGGCGATCTCCAAGCTCGGCATCTTCACGCTGTTCTTCTTCTTCGCGCTGCAGCCGGTGTTCGACAACTTCCAGGCGTGGCTGCGCCTGCATGGCGTCGCGAACTTCAACCTCGACTATCTGTGGCCGGGCGTCACGTCGAAGCCGATCGTCTCGTTCGCGATCTACCTCGTCGTGCTCGACTTCGCCGGCTACTGGTATCACCGCTGGCAGCACAAGTTCGGCATCTGGTGGGAACTGCACGCCGTGCATCACAGCCAGCGGCAGATGTCGCTGTGGTGCGACGATCGCAACCACCTGCTCGACGACGTGATCCAGTCGTGCTTCTTCGCGGCGATCGCGCTCGTGATCGGCGTGACGCCGTCGCAGTTCGTCGTGCTGACCGCGTTCACCAACTTCCTGCAGAGCATCCAGCATACGAATGCGCGGCTGTCGTTCGGCCGGCTCGGCGAGCGGCTGCTCGTGAGTCCGATCTTTCACCGGCGCCACCACGCCGTCGGCTACGGCCACGAAGGCACCAAATACGGCTGCAACTTCGGCGTGCTGTTCCCGTGGTGGGACATGATGTTCGGCACCGCGTCGTGGAACCGCACGGTCGAGCCGACCGGCATCCGCGAGCAGGTCGAAGGCGTGTCCTACGGCGAAGGCTTCTGGGCGCAGCACGGCCTCGCGTTCGTGCGCATCTTCCGGCGTCTCTTTCCGGCGAAGCGCGGCGCGGCATCGGCCTGATCCGGTCTTTCCCCGTTGAACGGCGTTCCCACACGGCCCGCATGTGCTTTGGCGCATGCGGGCCGTGTGGTTTATCCTTTCCCCGTTTTTCTTCGTCAATACAGGCACCAAAGGCTCGCATGAACGACTTGCTGCGCTCCCTTGTCCGGGCGCTCGTCAGCGCGCTGCACCCGCGCATGCTGTGGCTCACCCTGATGCCGTTCGTCGTGTCGGCGCTGCTATGGGGCGTCGTGTTGTGGTTCTCGTGGCAGACCCTGATCGACGCCGCGCGCGGCGCGCTCGACGGCTTCGTGCTGACGGCCGCGCTGTACCGCGCATTCGACGCGATCGGGATGTCGCAGCTGCATGCGGTCATCGCGCCGTTCGTCGTCGTGTCGCTGGCGATTCCGCTGATCGTGCTGACCGTGCTGCTGCTGATTGCGACGATTTCGATGCCGGTCGTGATCAAGCATCTGTCGAGCCGGCAGTTCGCCGCGCTCGAGACGAAGCGCGGCGGGACGTTCTTCGGCAGCGTGTTCAATTCGCTCGGTGCGGCGATCGTCGGCGTCGTGCTGCTCGTCGTCACGATCCCGCTGTGGCTGATTCCGCCGTTCTTCGCGCTATTGCCGCCCGTGATCTGGGGCTGGCTCACGTACCGCGTGATGACCTACGACGCGCTCGCGCAGCACGCGAGCCGCGACGAGCGCCGCACACTCGTGCGGCAGCATCGTTGGCCGCTGATCGGCATCGGCGTCGCGACCGGACTGCTCGGCACCGTTCCGACCTTCGTGTGGGTCTCGTCGGTCTGGATGATGGTGCTGTTCCCGTTCGTCGCGGCGGCCATGATCTGGGTATACGCTTTCATCCTCGTCTTCTCGGCGCTGTGGTTCGGGCACTATTGCCTGCGCGCGCTGGAAGACCTGCGCGCGAGCTCGCGCGCCACCGCAATCGACATGGGGCAGGCATGAGCATCGGCATCATCATCATCGGCGACGAAATCCTCTCGGGCCGCCGGCAGGACAAGCATCTGGCGAAGGTCATCGAGCTGCTCGGCGCGCGCGGCCTCGCGCTCGACTGGGCCGAATACGTCGGCGACGATCCGGCGCGCATCACCGCGACGCTGGCGCGCGCGATCGCATCCGGCGACATCGTGTTCTCGACGGGCGGGATCGGCGCGACGCCGGACGACCACACGCGCCAGTGTGCCGCCGCCGCGCTCGGTGTGCCGCTCGAGCTGCATCCGGAAGCGAAGGTGCTGATCTCGGAGCGCATCCGCGAGACGCACACCGATCCGGCCACGCCGGTCAACTTCGATTCACCGGAGAACCAGCACCGCTTCAACATGGGCGTGTTCCCGGTGGGTGCTGCGATCATCCCGAACGGGTACAACCGGATTCCCGGCTTCTCGGTCGGCAATCTGCACTTCGTGCCGGGCTTTCCGGTGATGGCGTGGCCGATGATCGAATGGGTGCTCGACACGAAGTACCGGCATCTGCATCACGCGAGCCCGCACGCGGAGCGCTCGCTGTACGTGTTCGAACTGCCGGAATCGACGCTCACCCCGCTGATGGAAAGGGTCGAGCGCGACTTCCCCGGCGTGCGTGTGTTCAGTCTGCCGAGCGTGGGCGACGCCGAGCGCGGCGGGATCTACGCGCGCCGGCATATCGACCTCGGCGTGAAGGGCGAGCCGGAGGCGGTCGCGGCCGCGTTCGTGAAGCTGCGCGAAGGCGTCCACCTGCTCGGCGGCGACATCGTCGAGCCGGACGCGCCGCGGGCCTGAGCGGCCGCCGATCCGGCCGCTCCCGGCCGCTCAAAAGGCACGGGCCGCGCAACGCGGCCCGTCATCGGGGTGTCATCGCCCGGCTTGACGATGTCGCAGTCGGGCGCGGCGGACGGCAGGCGCGCTCAGGCGCCGATCCACGGCAGTTTCCGGAAGCACCAGCCGTCGACGGTCTTGCGATGGCCTTCGGCATCCTTCGCGCCTTCGAAGCCTTCGAGCAGGTCGAGCGCCTTCGTGAAGCCGGCCTGCGCGGAGGCGACCGCGGCGAGCTTCGAGCGCGCGGCGCTGCGGCACAGGAACAGCACGGGCGCGTCGGGTGCGATGGCTGCCTTCAGTTCGTTGACGAATTCGGCGTTCGGCACGCCGCCCGGGTAGCGCGTCCATTCGATGTGCAGGTACTGGCCGTCGCCCACGAGCGGGCGGCCGATCCAGTCGAGCTCGGCGCGGGTGCGCACGTCGACGAGGCGGGCCGACGGGTCGAGCTGCAGCAGTTCGAATGCCTCGACCGGCAGCAGGGCGCCGGCATAGTTGAGCGAGCCCTGGGTGCGGCGTTCTTCGGCCTTGGCGTAAAGCTGGTCGAGCGTACTCATGGCAGGAGGTCTCCGTATCGGTCAAACGAGCATTCTAGCGCGCTGCCGCTGCATGGATGTCCGGGCGCCGTGCGGGGCATGCACCGCCCACGCGCTCACCAAAAGAGTGCAGAATGGCATATGTGCACCAGAACGATTCCATTCCGTCGGTGCGTTGCGGCGATTGCACCATTACGGTGCGATCTGTCGGCGGGTGCCGCGGTGCGTGGCCCCGGAATTGCGCAGCCGGGCCCCGCTACGGCGCGGGCCGGCGCGATTCTCGCCGATTCGGCGCAGCGCTGGCATGGAAGCTGCTATATAGAATTCGGTCGACCCGGAGCGCGCTGCGCCAAAGCCAGACTCCGGGCAGCTCGATAAACGAGGCGGTTCCCAGTCCGCCGGAATTGTTCAATCAGGAGAAGAGGTTATGAGTAAAACCGTCGCCGACGTCATGCAGCTCGTGAAGGACGAGGACGTCAAGTTTGTCGATTTCCGCTTCACGGATACGCGCGGCAAGGAACAGCACGTGTCGGTGCCGGTTTCGGCGTTTGACGAAGACAAGTTCGAGAGCGGTCATGCATTCGACGGTTCGTCGATCGCTGGCTGGAAGGGTATCGAGGCGTCGGACATGCTGCTCATGCCGGACCCGAACGCTGCCTTCATCGACCCGTTCTATGAAGAGTCGACCCTGGTGCTGACCTGCGACGTGGTCGAGCCGGCCGACGGCAAGGGCTACGAGCGCGACCCGCGTTCGCTCGCGAAGCGCGCTGAAGCGTACCTGAAGAGCACGGGCATCGGCGACACCGCCTACTTCGGTCCGGAACCGGAATTCTTCATTTTCGACTCGGTCCAGTGGAACACGGACATGTCGGGCTGCTTCGTGAAGATCAACTCGGAAGAAGCGCCGTGGTCGTCGGGCAAGGAATTCGAAGGCGGCAACACGGGCCACCGTCCGGGCACGAAGGGCGGCTATTTCCCGGTCGCGCCGGTCGACACGTTCCAGGACATGCGTTCGGAAATGTGCCTGCTGCTCGAACAGCTCGGCATCCCGGTCGAAGTGCACCACCACGAAGTGGCGGGCCAGGGCCAGAACGAAATCGGCACGAAGTTCTCGACGCTGGTCGAGCGCGCCGACTGGACGCAATGGTCGAAGTACATCATCCATAACGTCGCGCACTCGTACGGCAAGACGGCGACGTTCATGCCGAAGCCGGTCGTCGGCGACAACGGTTCGGGCATGCACGTTCACCAGTCGATCTGGAAGGACGGCCAGAACCTGTTCGCGGGCAACGGCTACGCCGGCCTGTCGGAACTGGCGCTGTTCTACATCGGCGGCATCATCAAGCACGCTCGCGCGCTGAACGCGATCACGAACCCGACGACGAACTCGTACAAGCGTCTGGTCCCGCACTTCGAAGCACCGGTCAAGCTGGCTTACTCGGCACGCAACCGTTCGGCATCGATCCGCATTCCGCACGTGTCGAACCCGAAGGGCCGCCGTATCGAAACGCGCTTCCCGGATCCGATGGCGAACCCGTACCTGTTGTTCTCGGCACTGATGATGGCGGGTCTGGACGGGATCCAGAACAAGATCCATCCGGGCGAAGCAGCGGACAAGAACCTGTACGACCTGCCGCCGGAAGAGGATGCAAAGATCCCGACCGTCTGCGCGGGCCTCGACCAGGCACTGGAAGCACTCGACAAGGATCGCGAGTTCCTGACGCGCGGTGGCGTGTTCACCGACGGCATGCTCGACGCATACCTGGGGCTGAAGGAGCAGGAGCTGGCGAAGTTCCGCATGACGACGCACCCGATCGAGTTCGAGATGTACTACTCGCTGTAATCGGCGATGGCGCTTCGATTCAGCGCCGTCATGCCGGTTCGTTCCCGTCGCGCGGCCTGCGGCGGGAACCGCGGAGTCTGAAAGGGGACGGCGTCCAGCCGTCCCCTTTTTGTTCCGGGCATTTTCATTTTTCCGACTCGGTGAGGCGCGACGACAGCACGATGGCTCTGAAGAATCTGATCAAGGCGAAGACGGGGCAGCCCGAGCGACTGACGGAAGACGAGCGGCTCATGCACTCGGGCCTGCTTGCGGGGCTGGAAGCACTGCCGACGGTCGTGATCGTGCTCGACCGCAAGACGCTGCGGGTTGTGTTCGCGAACCCGTCCGCGGAGGCGATGCTCGACCTCTCGCGCCGGCAGCTCGCGCAGCGGCCGTGGGGCGAGATTTTTCCGAACGCGAACGAACTCGCGTCGACGATCACCGCGATCGGCGAGGAGCGCTTTCACGCGACGCATCTCGACACGGTGCTCGACCGGCCCGGCCACGAGGCGCTGCACGTGCATGCGATCGTCGGCTTCCTCGAGACCGCGCCCGATTTCGTGCTCGTCGAGCTGTTCGAGAACGAACGGCAGTCGCGCACCGATCGCGAGGAGCGCATCCACGACCTGACCGCGGTCAACAAGCAACTGATTCGCAACCTCGCGCACGAGATCAAGAACCCGCTCGGCGGCATTCGCGGCGCAGCCCAGCTGCTCGAATTCGAACTGAGCGAGCGGGAGCGCGGCGAGTTGCGCGAATACACGCAGGTGATCATCAAGGAGTCCGACCGCCTGCAGACGCTCGTCGACCGGTTGCTGGAGCCGCATCGGCATCCGCACATCGTCGGCGATGTGAACATTCACGAAGTGTGCGAACGCGTTCGCGCGGTGATGCTCGCGGAATTTCCGCGCGGGCTCACGATCGAGCGCGACTACGACGTGAGCGTGCCGGACCTGCGCGGCGACAAGGAGCAACTGATCCAGGCGCTGCTGAACATCGTACGCAATGCCGCGCAGGCGCTGCGCGAGCGGATCGCGCAGGGCGACGCGAAGATCGAGTTGCGCACGCGCGTCGCGCGCAAGGTGACGATCGCGAAGCGCCTGTACAAGCTGGCACTGGACTTGCACGTGGTCGACAACGGGCCAGGCATTCCGGAAGAGATCCGCGACCGGATCTTCTATCCGCTCGTGTCCGGCCGCGACGACGGCAGTGGCCTCGGCCTCACGCTCGCGCAGACCTTCGTGCAGCAGCACGACGGAATGATCGAGGTCGAGAGCCGGCCCGGACGTACCGAGTTTCAGATTCTGCTGCCGCTCGACCATTGAGCGGCAGTGCGATTTACCGGATTCACCAATATCTGACCGACCTATGAAGCCGATCTGGATAGTAGACGACGACCAATCGATCCGCTGGGTGCTTGAAAAGGCGCTCGCCCGGGACAGCTTCGCGACGAAGAGCTTCGCGAACGTGCGCGATGCGCTGGCCGCACTCGATCACGAGACGCCGCAGGTGCTCGTGTCCGACATCCGGATGCCGGGCGGCTCCGGCCTCGAGCTGCTGCAGGCGATGCACGAGCGCTTGCCGGGTCTGCCCGTCATCATCATGACGGCGTTCTCCGACCTCGACAGCGCCGTCGCGGCGTTCCAGGGCGGCGCGTTCGAATATCTCGCGAAGCCGTTCGACGTCGACAAGGCCGTCGAGCTGATTCGGCGCGCGGTCGAGGAAAGCCTGCGCGGCGGCGCGCCGCAGGACGAGCGTGTCGCCGAGGCGCCCGAAATGCTCGGCCAGGCGCCCGCGATGCAGGACATGTTCCGCGCGATCGGTCGCCTGTCGCATTCGGCCGCGACCGTGCTGATCACTGGCGAATCGGGCACCGGCAAGGAGCTCGTCGCGCGTGCGTTGCACCGTCACAGCCCGCGAGCGAACGGCCCGTTCATCGCGCTGAACACCGCGGCGATTCCGAAGGATTTGCTCGAATCCGAATTGTTCGGCCATGAGCGCGGCGCGTTCACCGGCGCGCAGACGACACGCCAGGGCCGCTTCGAGCAGGCCGAGAACGGCACGCTGTTTCTCGACGAAATCGGCGACATGCCGTTCGACCTGCAGACGCGTCTGTTGCGCGTGCTGTCGGACGGCCAGTTCTATCGCGTCGGCGGCCACAACCCGCTGCGCGCGAACGTGCGTGTGATCGCCGCGACGCACCAGAATCTCGAGGCGCGCGTGCGCCAGGGGCTGTTCCGCGAAGACCTTTACCACCGGCTCAACGTGATCCGGCTGCGGTTGCCGCCGCTGCGCGAACGCAGCGAGGACATCGCGCTGCTCACGCGCCACTTCCTGCAGAAGAGTGCGAGGGATCTCGGCGTCGAGCCGAAGCGCGTGTCCGACGAGGCGCTCGCGTACCTGACGTCGCTGGCGTTTCCCGGCAACGTGCGGCAGCTCGAGAACCTCGCGAACTGGCTGACCGTGATGGCGCCCGCGCAGACGGTCGAGATCAAGGACTTGCCGCCCGATCTCGTGCCGGCTGGCGCGCCGGTGGCCGCAACAGCCGACGGCGCGGATACGCACGGCGGCAGCGCCGTCGCCGCCGGCGACGTGGCGCACACACAGCCGGCACTCGGTGCCGCACCGCTGACGGCTGCGCTCGTCGCGGCCGTACCGAACGGCGCACCGGCCGGCTATCCGATGTGGGAGAACGGCCTGCGTACCGAAGTCGCCCGGCTGTTGCGCGAGAATTCGGGCGGCGTGATGGACGAACTCGCGCGCCGCTTCGAGGCGGCCGTGATCCGCGAGGCGCTCGACTTCACGCGTGGCCGCAAGGTCGAGGCGGCGGAGCGGCTCGGCATCGGTCGCAACACGATCACGCGCAAGATCCAGGAACTCCACCTGGAGCCGTAAGCACCGCGCGCGGCATGCGCGGACATCGCGCATGCCGCGATCGGACATAATCTCGGTTTGCCGTCACGTGCGCTTCCGTCATGTCCGATTCCTTCCGCTGGCCCGCCGGGGCCGATCCGTTCCGTTTTCTCGAAGCACTCGACAGCAAGCGCGCCCGCGCGTGGGTCGACGAGCAGAATGCGCGCACGCGTGTCGCGCTGCGCGACGACGATGCGTATCGCGCGCTTGCCGCGCGGCTCGCACAAGCGTATCTGCCGCGCGAACGCCCGGTAATCCCGACTCGCTGGCGCGACTGGGCGTATGACCTGTGGCAGGACGATCTCCATCCCAAAGGACTGTGGCGCCGCGCGCGCTGGGACGACTGGCGCGCCGGCCGGCCCGACTGGGAAACGCTGCTCGACGTCGATGCACTCGGCGCGCAGGAGGGCGAGTCGTGGGTGTTCGAGCAGGACACGATCCTGTATCCGGACGGCGACCGGGCGCTGTTGTCGCTGTCGCCGGGTGGCGCCGACGCGGTCGTCGTGCGCGAGTTCGATCTCGTGCGGCGCCGCTTCGTCGACGGCGGTTTCACGATCGACGCACCGGGGCATCACACGGTCGGCTGGATCGACCGCGATACCGTCTACGTAAGCTGGGATCGCGGCGCAGCGCATGCGACCGCGGCCGGCTATCCGTACGAAGCGCGACGCTGGGTGCGCGGCACGCCGCTCGAGGATGCGCCCGTCGTGTTTCGCGGCGAACCCGACGACATCAGCGCGGGCGCGTGGTTCGATCCGATCGACGGCCGCCACGTCGCTTGGCGCAGCGTGGACTTCTTCGATGCGCATTCGTACTGGCTGACCGACGCCGGCGAATGGGCGCGCTACGACGTGCCGACGCATGTCGAGGTCGGTTTCTGGGAAGGCTGGCTGGTGCTGGAGCCGCGGCTCGACTGGGACTGCGGCGGCGTGCATCACGCGGGCGGCTCGCTGCTCGCGATCCGCGAGCAGGCGTTCCTGGCCGGGTCGCGCGAATTCACGACGCTGTTCGAGCCGCGACCGTCGACGTCCGCGTGCACGTGGACGCACACGCGCACCATGCTGATCGCGAGCTGGCTCGACGACGTGCACAACCGCACGATGCTTTGGCAGCCGGCGCAGCGCGACGATGGCGCATGGGCGTGGAACGCGCGGCCGTTCGACTGGCCGGGCGACGCGCAGATCGATGTCGAGCCGGTCGAGTCGACGCTGAACGACGAAGTGTATGTGGACGCTGACACCTGCGTCGATCCGCCCGAATGCTGGCTCGCCGATCTGGCCGATCTGGCGGCCGACGCGCCGTCGCGCCGCGTGCTGCTCGACCGTCCGCCGGTGCGCTTCGATGCGGCGGGACTCGTCGTGCGCCGCGCGAACGCGCGCTCGCGCGACGGCACGATCGTCCCGTACACGCTGATCGGCCCGCGTGATGCACTGGATGCGCTCGATGCACCGGATCGCCCCGATGGCACGCCCCGCGTTGCGCGGCCGTGCCTGCTGTCAGGCTATGGCGGCTTCGCGATTCCGAACCTGGCGGGTTATAGCGATGCGCTGGGTATCGCATGGCTCGAACGCGGCGGTGTCGCGGCGTTCGCGCACATCCGCGGCGGCGGCGAATTCGGGCCGGGCTGGCACGTCGACGCGCAGCGCGAGCGTCGGCAGCATTCGTTCGACGACTTCATCGCGGTGGCCGAGGATCTGATCCGCACCGGCGTGACGACGGCCGCGCAGCTCGGGATCGAGGGCGGGAGCAATGGCGGGCTGCTGGTCGGCGCGTGCATGGTGCAGCGCCCGGAACTGTTCGGCGCGGTATTGTGCCGCGTGCCGCTGCTCGACATGCGGCGCTACCCGAAGCTGCACGCGGGTGCTGCGTGGCTCGACGAGTACGGCGATCCGGACGATCCGCGCGAAGGCGCGGCGCTCGCCGCCTATTCACCGTATCACCGCGTGAGCGAAGGCGTCGTGTATCCGCCGCTGCTGCTCACGACGTCCACGCGCGACGATCGCGTGCATCCCGCGCATGCGCGCAAGATGGCCGCGCGCATGCATGCGCTGGGTCACGAACGGGTGTGGTACTGGGAGAACACCGACGGCGGCCACGGCAGCGCCGACGATCTGGAGCGTGCCGAATCCGATGCGGCGGAATTCGGCTTCCTGTGGGCCCATCTCGGGCCCGCGCCCGTGCGCGGTTGAGCGTGGGCGCGAGCGGGTGGGGCGCTTAGCCGACGATCGCGACGACGGGTGTGTGGTCGGACGGCTGTTCCCACGTGCGCGGCACGCGGTCGACCTCGCACGACGTGCAGGTTTCCGCAAGCGCTGGCGACAGCAGGATGTGGTCGATGCGCAACCCCGCGTTGCGGCGGAACGCGAACATCCTGTAGTCCCACCACGTGAAGGTCTTCTCGGGCTGCTCGAAGCGGCGGAACACATCGACGAAGCCGAGCTCGATCAGTTTCGCGAAGTGCGCGCGCTCCTGCGGCGACACGAGATTCTGGCCTTCCCATTTCGCCGGGTCGTGCACGTCGCGATCTTCGGGGGCGATGTTGAAGTCGCCGAGCAGCGCGAGTTTCGGATGGCGTTGCATCTCGGCGCTCAGCCATGCGTGCAGCGCCTCGAGCCACTGCATCTTGTAGACGAACTTGTCGGAGTCGGGCGCCTGGCCGTTCGGGAAATACGCGGACACGATGCGCACGCCGTCGACCGTCACCGCGACGACCCGCTGCTGCGGGTCCTCGAAACCGGGGATGTTGCGCACGACGTCCGATTCGTCGACGGCGAGCGTGTCGCGCACGATGATCGCGACGCCGTTGTAGGTCTTCTGACCCGTGAACCAGCTGCGGTAGCCGGCCGCTTCCAGATCGGCGCGCGGGTATTTCTCGTCCGGCAGCTTCAGTTCCTGCAGGCACAGCACATCGGTTCCGCTTTGCGCGAGCCAGTCGAGCACGTGCTGCTTGCGGACGTTGAGCGAGTTGACGTTCCAGGTGGCGATTTTCATGAACGGGGGAGTGCGTGCGGGGTGAATGCGAAGGCCGCCATCTTACCGCGAGCGCGGGGAGCGAACATGCGCGACACGCGGCGCGGAGCAGGTGCCGCGCATCGCGGCCTCGACGGCTTGTAAAGAAATTGTGACAAAAGTATTGACGTGAGTACTTCCTCACCCTATAATTTATTTCTCTGACGCGGGGTGGAGCAGTCTGGCAGCTCGTCGGGCTCATAACCCGAAGGTCACAGGTTCAAATCCTGTCCCCGCAACCAAGCACACCAGACGATGTGCCGCGCAAGTGACCGATGCGCGCTTCGTCGACAGGAACCCGGCCCCGTGCCGGGTTTTTTGTTTTCCGGCCCGGAATGTCGACATTCGATCCGTGTTCCCGCTTGCCACGCCGGTTCTTCATCCCATAAAATTAATGAGAATCATTATCATTAATGGGGCGTCGGGAAACGGATGGGCGTCGTCGAAAGCCATGCGCAGCGGGATTTCCGCGCGCTCTACAACGATCACCACGGGTGGTTGCGCGGCTGGCTGCGCAAGCGCCTCGGCAATGCGTGCGACGCGGCTGACCTCGCGCACGACACTTATCTGCGCGTGCTCGCGTCCGGTGCGACGCCGCGGCCGGACGATTCGCGCCGCTATCTGACGCAGATCGCGAACGGCCTCCTGATCGATCTCTATCGGCGGCGTCGCATCGAATCTGCCTATCTCGACACGGTGCGGCACCTGCCGGAGCCCGAAACCCCTTCTCCCGAAACCCGCGCGCTCGTGATCGAGGCGCTGTGCGAAATCGACGCGATGCTTGACCGGCTGTCTCCCAACGCGCGCACGGCGCTGCTGCTGTGCAAGCTCGACGGGTTGACCTATCGCGAAATCGCGGCGCGGCTCGGCGTGTCGGTGTCGTCGGTCGAGAAGTATGTCGCGGCCGCGCTGCGTGCCTGCTACGCGGTGCTTTACGGGAGCGCGGCATGAGCGGGCCGATTGCCGACGCATTGCCCGATGCGGTCGTCGAACGGGCGATCGCATGGCTCGCCCGGCTGTGGTCCGGCGACGCGACCGACGACGACCGGCAAGGCTGTGCGGCGTGGCGTGCCGAACATCCTGACCACGAACGCGCCTGGCAGCGGCTCGCTGGCATCGACGCGAAGTTCGGCAGCGTGCCGGCCGACACGGCGCGCGGCGTCCTGCTCGCACGGCCGGCCCGGCCCGCGCGCAGGCGCGCGATGCGGGCGCTCGGCTGGGCAATCACGTTCGGCGGCGCGAGCTACGCGGTGCGCGGCACGCGCGCATGGCAGACGGTCACGTCCGACTACGCGAGCGAGGTTGGCGAAGTGCGCGATCTCACGCTGGCGGACGGCACGCGCATGTGGCTCGATACCGCGAGTGCGATCGATGTGCGTTTCTCTGCGCGCGAGCGGCGCATCGTGCTCGTGCGCGGCGGCCTCTATATCGAGACCGCGCACGACGCGTCGGGCCGACCGTTCAGGGTCGAGACACGGCAGGGCGTCGCGCGCGCGCTCGGCACGCGCTTCACGGTGCGCGAAGCCGGCCCGTACGCACACGTCGACGTGCTCGGCGGCGCGGTCGAGATCCGCCCGGCGCGCGCGCCCGAGCACACGTTGCGCGTCGATGCGGGCGAGGCCGCGCGTTTCGATGCGGACGGCGTCGTGTTGCACGGGCCGGCCGATGCGCACCCGAACGCGTGGACGCAGGGCCGGCTGATCGCCGAACGCATGCGCGTCGACGCATGGTGCGCCGAACTCGCGCGCTATCGGCCCGGCGTCCTGCGCTGCGATCCGTCGCTCGCACGGCTGTCGGTGTCGGGCGTGTTTTCCCTGACCGAGTCTGACCGCTCGCTCGCGAGCTTGCGTCAGGCGCTGCCGGTCGAGGTCGTCTACCGCACCCGCTACTGGGTCACGGTTGTGCCGCGCTGAACGCCGGCACGGCGCCGCCCCAAAAAACACGCGCGGCGATTGAGGGTTTCCGCGGTTCGTTCGGAATACACGATGCACCTTCGCAACATTCCGAACCCAAAGGATTCTTCATCATGGCGTTCCGCCGGTTTTCCCCGTCAGCAGCTTTTCGTCCCGACAGCCGGCCCGCGCGCCGCCGCGCCGCGTCGCGCGCTCTCGAACCGGCGCTCGCCGCCACGCTGGCGCTCGCGATGCCGATCGGCGCGCAAGCGCAGCCCGACGATCTGCCGTCGCGGGTCGAGATCGACGAGCGGCGTGCGTACGCGATCTCCGCCGGCCCGCTCGATGTCGTGCTGAACCGTTTCGCGGTGGCGGCCGGCGTCGAACTGGCGAGCGACGCGGCGCTCACACGGCAACTGACGAGCGATGGGCTGAACGGGCGCATGAGCGTCGCGGAAGGCTTCGCGCGCGTGCTCGCGCCGCACGGTCTCGAAGCGGTGCGCACGAACGGCGGCTACCTCGTGCGGCAGCGCGCAACCGCGCCGGCCGCGGGCGCGACGCTGCCGGCGATCGTCGTGAATGCGCGCGCGGATGCGTTGCCCGAGGCGTACACGGGCGGACAGGTTGCACGCGGCGGCCGGCTCGGCATGCTCGGCAACGCCGATTTCATGGACGCGCCGTTCAACATCACGAGCTATACGTCGGCACTAATCGAGAACCAGCAGGCTGGCACTGTCGCCGACGTGCTGGAGAACGACCCGTCGGTGCGCTTCACGACGTCGACCGGCCACGTGGTCGAGAACTACACGATTCGCGGCTTCAACGTGATTGCCGACGATCTCGCGTTCAACGGAATGTACGGGCTCGCGCCGTACGGGCATTCGCCGACCGAATTCGTCGAGCGCATCGAAGTGCTGAAAGGGCCGAACGCGCTCCTGAACGGCATTTCGCCGAGCGGCGGCGTCGGCGGGGCGATCAACCTCGTGCCCAAGCGCGCGGGGGAGGTGCCGCTCGCACGGCTCACCACCGACTACGTGTCGGACGGGCAGTTCGGTGTACATGCGGATCTCGGCCGGCGCTTCGGCGACAGGAATCAGGTCGGCATTCGCGTAAACGGCGCGTATCGCGACGGCCGCACGACGATGAGCGGGCAGAACAAGAAGCGCGAGCTCGCATCGCTCGCGTTCGACGTGAAGGGCGAGCGCGCACGCTTCTCGCTCGACGCGTATACCGACACCGAGCGTTTCGACAACGGCAGCCCGTGGATGGCGTCGTTCGCGAGCCAGGTCGTGAGCCCGCCGTCGCCCGGCACGAACCTGCTGCATGGCGCTTGGGGCAAGCTCGACAATCAGGCCGTCGTCGCGCGCGGCGAACTCGATCTGACCGACCGGATTACCGCTTACGCGGGCATCGGCGGCCTCAGCTACCGCTACTCGGGCTTCATAAACGGTACGCGTGCCGGCGCGATCCAGCCGAACGGCGACTATCGCGCGGTGACCTACAACCAGAACGGCTACACCGACACGACGTCGATCGAGGCGGGGGCGCGCGCCCGATTCCGCACGGGGCCCGTCAGCCATCAGGTATCGCTCGGCGTGACGTCGCTGCAGATCGAGTCCGGCACGGTCAACCGGACGAGCGCGACGTTCGCATCGAACATCTACGCGCCGATCGATCCGCCGCTCGCGCTGGCGCCGGGCTCAGCGCCGAAGACGTCCGAGGCCGCGCTGACGAGCGTCGCGCTGGCCGACACGCTGTCGTTCGCGCGCGAGCGCGTGCAACTGACGCTTGGTCTGCGCAGCCAGCGCGTCCACGCGAAAAACTATGCGGCCGCGACCGGGCTGAAGACCGCGGACTACAACGAGACCGCGCTGACGCCGGCATTCGCGCTGGTCGTTCGGCCGTTCGGGGCCGACGTGTCGCTGTACGCTAACTATGTCGAAGGGCTGACGCAGGGCGACACCGTCTCCGACGTCACGGCGAATAACTACGGCCAGATGTTCGCGCCGTACAAAAGCAAGCAGGTCGAGGTCGGCGCGAAATGGGAAACGGAAACCTTCGCGAACACGCTATCGCTGTTCCAGATCACGAAGCCGGGCATGCTGAAGGACGTGGCGACGAACCTGTACAGCGCGGACGGCGAGCAGCGCAACCGCGGCGTCGAGTGGAACGTGTTCGGCGAACTGGTGCCGCGGCTGCGCGTGCTGGGCGGTGTCGCCTATACGCAGGCGCTGCTCACGCATACGGCCGGCGGCGCGTATGACGGCAACACGGCGTACGGCGTGCCGAAATGGACCGCCAACCTCGGCCTCGAATGGGATGCGCCGTGGGTGCGGGGGCTGACGCTCTCCAGCCGCGCAGTGGCGACGAGCGCTCAGTTCGTCAACTCGACGAACACGCAGCGGATTCCCGGCTGGACCCGTTTCGATCTCGGCGCGCGCTACGCGACACAGGTCGCCGGCAAGGCGGTCGTATTGCGCGGCGCGGTCGAGAACGTCGCGAACCGCACGTTCTGGGCAGGCTCCTTCAACGACGGCTTCGTCACGCAGAATGCGCCGCGCACCTTCAAGGTGTCGGCCACCGTTGACTTCTGAGGTGCACGATGACGATATTGCGGAAGCGGATGAGGCGCACGGTGCGTGCGTGGGGAGCCGGCGTCGCGCTGGCGGCGCTCGGGATGGCGCTCGGTCCGGCGACCGCGCGAGCCGAAGGGGCGTTCGCGGCGGGCGATGCCGTGACCGGCAGCCTGTCGCGCGAACCGGCGATGCACGCGTTGACGCTCGATGCGGGCACGTTCGTGCAGGGCCGCGTCGACGGCGTGGCGGCGAATGTCGATCTCGTCGCGCGCGACGGTTCGCACCTGCGTCGGCTTGTGACGGCCGACGGGCAGTCGCGCGATTTCATGTTCGTCATACCGGCGGACGGGCGATATGCGCTGCGGGTCTCGGCCCCCGACGCTGTCGCGCCGCCGCTTGCCGGCGGGCCTGCGTACCGGCTTGCGATCGAGAGCAGTGTGCCGCGCGCGCGGCAGCACGCGCCGGTGCCCGGCATCGCGAGCCCGCGCATCGCGAGGCTAGCCACCGAGCTCGCTGCAGGCGGCACGACCGATGCGTTCTGGCGCGACGTTGCCGCAAGCGGCGCACCGCTCGTCGAGTCGGCGCCCGCGCAGCCCGCGCGCACCGACGCGACGATCGCGCGCGGACTGAACCCGCCCGACGAAGCGACGCGGCTCGTGACGTTCCTGTGGCGCGGCGCGCGCGACAACGTGCGGTTGCTCGGCAGCCCGTCGGGCGAGCACGACCCGCTGCTGCACCTGCCGGGCAGCGACGTCTGGTATCGCAGCTACGTCGTGCCGGCGACCACACGCCTCAGCTACCTGCTTGCGCCCGACGTGCCTGAACTCGATCTCGACGACGGCGCGCGCCGCCGCGCGATTCTCGCCACCGCGCAGCGCGATCCACTCAATTCGCATGCGTTCATGCACGCCGTGCCCGATCCGTACCAGGGCAAGTCGGTGCTGGAATTGCGCGATGCGCCGCAGCAGCCGTGGATCGCGCCGCGCCGGGACGTGGCGGCGGGCACGCTGAGCGCGCATCGGTTCGCGAGCGCGCTGCTCGGCAATACGCGCGACGTCTACCTGTACCGCCCGGCCGGCTATCGCGCGGACGATCCCGAGCGCGCGCTCGTCGTGGTGTTCGATGCGCACGCGTATGTCGATACGGTGCCCACGCCGACGATCCTCGACAATCTGATTGCCGAGGGGCGTGTGCCGCGCACGGCCGCGATCATCGTCGGCAATCCGGATAGCGCGACGCGCGGCCGCGAACTGCCGCCGAATCAGGCGTTCGCGCGCTTTCTCGCCGAGGAACTGATGCCGTGGGCGCGCGCCGAGGGTGTGAGCGCGCCGGCGGCGCGCACCGTGATCGCGGGGTCCAGCTACGGCGGGCTCGCGTCCGCTTACGCGGCGCTGCGTTATCCGGCGCTGTTCGGCAACGTGCTGAGCCAGTCGGGCTCGTTCTGGTGGGCGCCCGCGCAAGGCGACGCGCGCACGCGTGCGGCCGGCTGGCTGACGCGTGAATATGCGGCACGCGAGCGATTGCCGGTGCGCTTCTATCTGGAAAGCGGCCGGTTCGAGGATGGCAAGGGGCCGGCCGGCATCGGCACGACGAGCCGCCATCTGCGCGACGTGCTGCAGGCGAAAGGCTATGCGGTGCGTTATGCGTCGACGGCGAGCGGCCACGACTATCTGCACTGGCGCGGGTCGCTCGCGTGCGGTTTGATCGCGCTGATCGGCGTGCCGGGGCAGGGTGAGCGGGCGCCGTTCGGCGAAGCGTGCCCGTTCGAGACGAACGAGGCTCGACGCGAGTTGACGGGCGGGGCGTCGTGACGTCGTGCGGGAGGGAGACGGCGATTCATCCGGAGGGCGCCGTCGCATGCAGGCGCCCGCGGGTGTTCCGCACGTGCGCGATCGACGACGAGGGCAAGTCACTCGTCATGCCCACCGCGCACCCATCCCGAAGACCGTGTCATTTCACCTTGCGCCGCTCAACCCGCCGCCCATTCGACTGCAGCCTTCGCATGCAGCGTGGTCGTGTCGAACACCGGCAGCGGCGAATCGCCGGCGCCGATCAGCAGCGTGATTTCCGTGCAGCCGAGGATCACTGCTTGCGCGCCTCGTTTCGCGAGCGATTCGATGATCCGGACATACGCCGTGTGCGATTCGGGAGCAATGATGCCGTGGCATAGCTCGTCGTAGATGATCCGGTGCACGTCGTCGCGGCCGCTCTCGTCCGGCACGAGCACGTCGAGGCCGAACTTCGTGCGCAGCCGTTCCGCATAGAACGGTAGCTCCATCGTGTAGCGCGTGCCGAGCAGTGCGACGCGCTCGATGCCGGCCGCGCGCAACGCCGCGCCCGTCGGATCGGCGATATGCAGGAACGGCAGCGCGACCGCGGTTTCGATCGCGTCGTGCACGCGATGCATCGTGTTGGTCGTCAGCACGACGAGATCGGCGCCGGCCGCTTCGAGCTGACGCGCGGCATCGGCCATCCGTTCGCCGAGCGCAGCCCAGTCCTGTGCGCGCTGCAGCGCTTCGATCTCCGCGAAATCGACCGTGACCAGCACGCTCTTCGCGTTGTGATGGCCACCGTGCAGTGCCTTCGAATGGCGATTGATCATCCGGTAATACTCGGCCGACGATTCCCAGCTCATCCCGCCGATCAGTCCGATCGTCTTCATCCGTCACCTGTGCGTTTCTTCTCTCTTGGCAGACGAGTATAGGGGCCGGCTCTCGCGCGCGGGCGGTACGGTCCGCGCGAAGCGGACCAGTACGGTGCGGCCGGCCGGCGTCTCGGCCCGGGGCGGCCTGCGATAGTCGAGCGACGGCTGAACGCGGCAGTACGCGACAGTTGAAACGATCACTGTGTTTTTGTACAGTATCGTCACCGTGAATCCGATCATCATCCCACCTGCCGATCCGGGCGCGCCGCTGCCGGGCGTGCGCAAGATCATCCACTGCGATTGCGACTGCTTTTACGCGTCGGTGGAGATGCGCGACGACCCGTCGCTGCGCAACCGGCCGCTCGCGGTCGGCGGCCGGCCTGACCAGCGCGGCGTGATCGCGACCTGCAACTACGAGGCGCGGCGCTACGGCGTGCATTCGGCGATGTCGTCGGCGCTGGCGATGCGCAAATGTCCGGACCTGTTGATCCTGCCGTCCGCGATGGACAAGTACCGCGCGGCGTCGCGGCAGATCATGGCGATCTATCGCGACTACACGCACGACGTCGAGCCGCTGTCGCTCGATGAGGCGTACCTCGACGTCAGCGGTTCCGGACTGTGCCAGGGCAGCGCCACGCTGATTGCGCGGGAAATCCGCCGGCGCGTGTACGACACGGTCGGCGTGACGGTGTCGGCCGGCGTCGCGCCGAACAAGTTCATCGCGAAGATCGCGTCGGACTGGAACAAACCCGACGGCCTGTTCGTCGTGCGTCCGCATGAAGTCGACGCGTTCGTCGCGGCGCTGCCGGTGCGCAAGCTGCATGGCGTGGGCAAAGTGACGGCCACGCGACTCGACCGGCTCGGCATCCAGACCTGCGCGCAGTTGCGCGACTGGTCGCTGATCGACCTGCATCGCGAGTTCGGCGCGTTCGGCAGGCGGCTGCACCAGTTGGCGCGCGGAATCGACGAGCGGCCGGTGCAGGCCGATCAGGAACGCAAGTCGGTCAGCGTCGAGACGACCTACGTGACCGACCTGACGACACTCGAGCAATGCGCGGACGAAATCCGCCGCCTCGTCGTGCAGCTCGATGCGCGCATCGAGCGTGCGGGTGCGACTCGCTCGATCCGCAAGCTGTACGTGAAGATCCGCTTTGCCGATTTCCAGCGCACGACGGTCGAATGCGTGGCCGACGCGACGAATGCGCAGACGGCCGTCACGCTGCTCGCGAAGGGGCTGCAGCGGCGTGCGCAAGCTGTGCGGCTGCTGGGCGTCGGCGTGCGTATCGACGAAGATACGGCCGCGCGTCACGGGCAGTTCTCGCTGTTCGACGATGACGCCGACGAAACCGGCGACGAAACGCCGGCACCATGAAAAAGGCACCGCCGAAGCGGTGCCTTGTTTCGATCCGCCCGGCGACCCAGGCAGGGCGGCGGCGCGCTCAGTGCGCCGGCGCAGCCATCCCGTTGTGACGCAGCAGCGCGTCGATTTCCGGCTCGCGGCCGCGGAACGCCTTGAACGAGTCCATCGCCGGGCGGCTGCCGCCGACTTCGAGGATTTCGCGGCGATAGCGCGTGCCGGTTTCCGCGTCGAGCACGCTGCCGCTTGCGGCGGCCGCTTCCTCGAACGCCGCGTACGCGTCGGCCGACAGCACTTCGGCCCACTTGTAGCTGTAGTAGCCGGCCGCATAGCCGCCCGCGAAGATATGGCTGAACGTGTTCGGCCAGCGCGAGAACGCGGCCTGCGGGATCACGTGGTAGCGCTCGTTGATCTCGCGCGCGAACGCGTTTACGCCGGTGGCACCCGCCGGATCGAAGTCGACGTGCAGCAGCATGTCGAACATCGAGAACACGATCTGGCGCAGCGTGCCGAGCCCGCTCTGGAAGTTCTTCGCGGCGATCATCTTGTCGAACAGCTCGCGCGGCAGCGAGGCGCCCGTGTCGACGTGCGACGACATCGACGACAGCACGTCCCATTCCCAGCAGAAGTTTTCCATGAACTGCGACGGCAGCTCGACCGCGTCCCATTCGACGCCGTTGATGCCCGACACGCCGAGCTCGTCGACGCGCGTGAGCATGTGATGCAGCCCGTGGCCGAATTCATGGAACAGCGTGATGACTTCGTCGTGCGTGAAGCACGCGGGTTTGCCGCCGACCGGCGCCGAGAAGTTGCAGGTCAGGTACGCGACCGGCGTCTGCACGGCGCTGCCGCGCTTCGCGCGCGCACGTGCGTCGTCCATCCACGCACCGCCGCGCTTGCCTTCGCGTGCGTACAGGTCGAGGTAGAACTGCGCGACGAGCGAGCCGTCGCGATTCTCGACGCGGAAAAAGCGCACATCCTTGTGCCATACCGGCGCGTCGTCCGGCTTGATCCGCACGCCGAACAGCGTTTCGGTGACGTTGAACAGGCCCTTCAGCACGGCCGGTTCCGGGAAGTACTGCTTCACCTCGTTTTCCGAGAACGCGTAGCGCTGCTGGCGCAGCCGTTCGGCCGCGAACGCGACGTCCCACGGCGCGAGTTCGGTCAGGCCGAGTTCCTTCGCGGCGAACGCGCGCAGCTCGTCCCAGTCCTTGTCCGCATGCGGGCGGGCGCGCGTTGCCAGATCCTCGAGGAACGAAATCACCTGCTGCGGCGATTCGGCCATTTTCGGCGCGAGGGACACCTCGGCGAAGTTGCGGTAGCCGAGCATCTGCGCTTCTTCGCGGCGCAGCTTCAGTTCATCGGCGACGATCGCCGTGTTGTCCCACTCGGCCTTGCCGCCGCCATACTGCGGCCCGAGCTCCGACGCGCGGGTCGCATAGGCGCGGTACAGCGTCTCGCGCATCGCGCGGTTCTCGGCGTACTGCAGCACCGGGAAGTATGACGGGAAGTGCAGCGTGAATTTCCAGCCTTCCTTGCCTTCCTTCTGCGCGGCTTCACGCGCCGCTTCGATCGCGTCGCCCGGCAGGCCGGCGAGCTCGGCCTCGTCCTGCGCGAAATACGCGTATGCGTTGGTCGCGTCGAGCACGTGATCGGAGAACGCCTTCGACAGCGCGGCCTGCTGTTCCTGCAGTTCGGCGAAGCGCGGCTTCTGGTCTTCGGGCAGCTCGGCGCCCGACAGGCGGAAATCGCGCAGTGCGTTGTCGAGGATCTTCTTGCGCTCGACGGACAGCGTCGCGTATTCGGCGCTCGCGGCGATCGCCTTGTACTTCTCGTACAGCGCGAGGTTCTGGCCGACGCTCGACCAGAATTCGGTCACGCGCGGCAGGTTCTCGCCGTAGGCGGCGCGCAGCTCTGGCGTATCGGCGACTGCGTTCAGGTGGCCGATGACGCCCCATGCACGTCCGAGCGGCTCCGTCGCCTGCTCGACCGTCTCGACGATATCGGCCCAGGTCGCCGGCGTCGCGGGCGCGCTCGCGGTGTCGACCGCGCGGTTGGCGGCGTCGAGCAGCGTGTCGAGCGCGGGCGTCACGTGTTCCGGGCGAATCTCGCCGAAGCGGGGCAGGCCGGAGAAATCGAGGAGCGGATTGGTGTTGGCGCTGGCGGACATTAAGACTCCCTGTCTGTTGCCGGATGAACCGGGGTGAAAAGGGTGAGGCGCGATACGGCGGCGCCCGATACCGACATTATTGGGGCGCATCGTGCGCTTTCCAATCGTTAGTTTCTAACGACGCGATTGGGATGGGGCCGACGGCGGCGCGGGAGGGTCGGATACGGGCCGCGAACGCGGCGTCATGACGCGGCCGCGACGGCGGCCGGCAAGATGCCGGCGCACGAATGCGCGCCGGCTGGGCGGGGCAGGACGATCAGGCGGCCGCGGCGGCGCGCTCGGCGGCTTCGATCGTGTTGATCAGCAGCATCGTGATGGTCATCGGGCCGACGCCGCCCGGCACCGGCGTGATGTGGCCGGCGACTTCCTTCACGCCCGCGAAATCGACGTCGCCGCACAGCTTGCCCGCGTCGTCGCGGTTCATGCCGACGTCGATCACCGTTGCGCCCGGCTTCACCATGTCGGCCGTCAGGATGTTGCGCTTGCCGACCGCGGCAACCACGATGTCGGCCTGGCGCGTGTGTGCGGCGAGGTCGCGTGTCTTGCTGTGGCAGATCGTCACGGTTGCGCCGGCTTCGAGCAGCAGCATCGCCATCGGCTTGCCGACGATGTTCGAGCGGCCGATCACGACGGCGTTCGCGCCCTGCAGCGGGATGTCGTGGGCTTCGAACATCTTCATCACGCCGTACGGCGTGCACGGGCGGAACAGCGGCTTGCCGGTCATCAGCGCGCCGGCATTCGCGACGTGGAAGCCGTCGACGTCCTTCTCCGGTGCGATCGCCTCGATCACCTTGTGGCTGTCGATGTGCGCAGGCAGCGGCAGTTGGACCAGGATGCCGTGGATCTTCGGATCGCGGTTCAGCGCGTCGATGCGCGCGAGCAGATCGGCTTCCGCCAGCGTCTCCGGGTACGTATCCTTTTGCGAGAAGAAGCCGTTGTCCTCGCACGCCTTGATCTTGTTGCGCACGTAGACTTCGCTCGCCGGATTGGCGCCGACGAGGATCACCGCAAGGCCGGGCTGGTGGCCGCGTGCGGTCAGGGCGGCGGCGCGTTCGGCGGCCTGCGCGCGCAAGGTCTTCGATAGGGCGTTGCCGTCGATGAGGAGGGCTGTCATGGTGGTGGTCCTGCCGGGAAGTTGGAATGCGGGCGTGCGGCGCGCGAAACGCCGCAGCAAAGCACGCAATTATACCGTTCGCTTGCCGTCGTCCGACAGCGAATACACGGGAAGCGTCATGGCGGCGGTGCGAGACGTGCCGGGAAGAAAGCGGGGAGGCGCCGCGCGAGTAGGCCGCATCGCGCGGCGCGGTGGTGCGGCCGGCCGGGCAGGTGCCCCGCGGCCGCGAGCAACGCTCAGGCCTGCTTCTTGGACAGCGCGAGGCGCAGCAGATCGGCCACGGTGTTGACGTTGAGCTTTTCCATGATGTTCGCGCGGTGCGCTTCGACCGTCTTGATGCTGATCCCGAGATCGTCGGCGATCTGCTTGTTCAGGCGGCCCGCGATGATGCGCTCGAGCACCTGTTGTTCGCGCGCGGTCAGCTTCGACAGGCGTTCGCTTGCGGCGCGTTGTTCCTGGACGCTCTTGCTTTCGCTTCGGGCCTTGTCGAGCATCCGCTCGACGAGCTTGCGCAGCTCGGCTTCGTCGAACGGTTTCTCGATAAAGTCCATCGCACCCTTTTTCATCGTCGACACCGCCATCGGCACGTCGCCGTGGCCCGTGACGAAGATGATCGGCAGCGCGGCGTTGTCGGCGATCAAACGCTCCTGCAGTTCGAGGCCGCTCATGCCCGACATTCGCACGTCGAGGATCAGGCATGCGATCTGGCCGGCCTGCTGCGCCGGCTGATAGGCATCGAGGAACTGCTCGGCGCTCGAGAAGCATTGCACGCGATAGCCGTTCGCCTCCAGCAGCCAGCGCAGCGAGTCCCGTACGGCCTCGTCGTCGTCGACGACGAAGACGGTTTCCTGAGTGGTGGTGACAGGGCTATTCATAGTTCTCCCGTAACGGTATGTGATGCCGATGCCTCGCGCCCCCCTTGGCCGAGATCAGCGGGTTCCCCAATGGGCAGGCTGCAGTGGAATGTCGCGCCGGAAATGCGGCCGTCCGGTTCGACATTGTTGACCACCCACAGACGCCCCCGATGCGATTCGATGATCGAACGGCAGATGTTCAGCCCCATGCCCATGCCATCGGACTTGGTGCTGTAAAACGGTTCGAACAGGCGCTCGGCGGTCGCTTCGTCGACCCCCGGGCCCTGGTCGATCACGCGGATGTCGACGAATCCCGCATCGATGTCGGCGACGACGCGGATCATGCCGTCGGCCGACGCCGGTTTCACGTCGGCCATCGCTTCGGCCGCGTTCTTCATCAGGTTCACGAGCACCTGCTCGATCAGCACGGGGTCGACATAAATAATAGGCATTCTTGCGAGGATTTCCGTGACGATCCGGATCCTGCGCTTTCTGGCCTCGATCTCGGCGAGCCCGACCGCGTCGGCGACGATGTCGGCAACGCGCGCGGGCTGGCGTTTCGGTTCGCTGCGCTTCACGAATTCGCGGATGCGCTTGACGATCATCCCCGCGCGCAGCGCCTGCTGCGCGGTCTTTTCCAGCGCGGGCTGCAGCGTTTCGGGCGTGCCGCGGCCGCTCTTCACGAGTGCGAGCGTGCCCGAGCAATAGTTGTTGATCGCGGCGAGCGGCTGGTTCAGTTCGTGCGCAATCGACGACGCCATTTCGCCCATCGTCATCAATCGGCTCGTGAACTGCAGCTTCTCTTCCTGCTGGTGCGCGAGTTCCTGGGCCTTCTTGCGGGTCGTGATGTCGGTCGCGATCTGCATCTGCGCGAGGTGGCCGTCCACCCACTGGATGTATTGACGGCGTACCTCGAACCACTTCTGGATGCTCTCGACGTACACCTCCTGCGCGTCCGCCGTGCTGCTGGTCAGCGCGGCCGCCGGCAGGCCCGCAAACGCGTCAACCATGTCGATCGAGTCCGACGATGCCTGCGCGCGGTCGAAGCCGCCGCCCGACAGTTCGAGGTGACCGTCCGGGCGGATGCCGAACAGGTGGCGGTAGTAGCGGTTCGCGAACAGCAGCTCGGCCTCGTCGGCGGCGAGCACCGACACCGCGGCGTCGAGGCTTTCGAGCACCGTCGTGAAGCGCTCGTGCGCGGCCGCGAGCTCCTCGCGCGCGCGCTTCGGCTCGGTGATGTCGGTCATCGACGACATCCAGCCCGTCTGGCGGCCCGAGCTGTCGATCAGCGGCGACACGTAGAGGCGCGCATGGAACAGCGTGCCGTTCTTGCGCCGCACCCGCAGCTCGAAACCCGAGCTGGGCGCCTTGCCGCGCAGCGTCATGTCGAGCTGGCGCTGCATTTCCGGGTACGCATCGCGCGGCCAGTACGGGAATGGCGCGACCTTGCCGACTAGGTCGGTTTCGTCCCAGCCCGTCATCCGGCAGAACGCAGGGTTCACGTGCGTGATGCGGCCGTGCATGTCGAGCACGCGCATGCCGATCAGCACCGAGTTTTCCATCGCGCGACGGAAGAAGGCTTCCGCGTACAGCGCCTGCTGCGCCTCGAAGCGCTGGCGCGTGTGCTTCCACAGGCTCCAGAGGCTCCACAGCACGAAGCACGACAGGCCGGCGACGAGCCACACGAGCGTGTTGTTGGTCAGGTTCGTGAGCTGCGGGAACGCGTACACGCGCACGGTCAGCCCCTGGCCCGGCGGATCGAGCGGCAGGTCGTAGTGGGAGTCGCGCGGCAGGCGCGGGCGCGTCGACGTCGACGACAACTCGCGGTTGTTCGAGTCGGTGATCGAGATCTTGTACTTCGACGACAGCTCTTGCGGGATGTCGTGCTTGAGGATCCCTTCGACCGAGAACACGGCGGCGATCGAGCCGAGATATTCGCGGTCGCCGCGCATCACGGGCGTCTGCAGCGTGATGTAGCCGTTGCCGAAGTCGTCGTAGATCAGCGGCGAATAGGCCTGGCGGCGCGTGCTGCGCGCTTCGTCGTATGCGCCGCGCACGGCGTCCTGCATCTGCGCGTCGCCGGGCTTCGCGAGCCGCTGGCCGAGCAGCGGCGGGTGCACGGTCGGCCAGCGCTGCACGCCGGGCGACGTATACCAGTTCAGATAGAGGATTTCCGGATGCGTCTGCATCACGTCCGCGACGGCCATCTGGAACGCGTTCTGGTCGAGGCGGCCGGAGGCGAGATCGCGCGACAGCGCCTGCAATTGTTCCTGCGCGCCCGTCATCGACAGGCGGATCTGCTGCTGCGCCCACGCGACGTTACGGAACAGGGTGTCTTCCTGCTGCTGCTGTTCGCGGCGATTGAGGCTCCATAGAATGAGGCTCATCACCACGAGGAACACGAGGATCGACAGCAGCGGGGTCAGCAAATAGGAATTGGACCACCACGGTCCGTGGTGCCAGCGGGACGGCTGCGACTCCGCCGGCGGGCCCGACGGTCGCGCCGAGCGTGCGAAAAGCCGATCGGTCAACATGGCAGGATTGTAGCGCAGCGCAATACATGGAAAACCTATACCGGATATGTTGAACGGAAACGGATTTGTCCGGATGACGCGTGCCGGAGACGCCCGAAACAAGGGTGCGGCGCAGCAATATTCCGCATTACGAGAAAAGATCTCATAATTCGAAAATTTTGTTGCCCGGGCCGTACACGCTCATTACAATCCGTCGGAGCTTGCCCGCAGCCGGCCGCGTCGCGTCGTCTGCATCAGAGCGATCCTCACATTCCAGGACCCAGGAGACGAGAATGTCCGCTGTACCGAACGAAGTGATGAAGTATGTCGCCGCCGAACGTGACGACGACCCGCAAGAAACCGTTGAATGGCTCGAGTCGCTCGACGGTGTGATCTCCTCCGTGGGCACCGGCCGCGCGCATTACCTGATCGAAAAGCAGATCGAGTTCGCCCGCATGCACGGCGAACACCTGCCGTTTTCCGCCAATACCCCGTACATCAACACGATTCCGGTCGCAGCCCAGGCGAAGATCCCGGGCGATCAGGACATCGAGCACCGCATCCGTTCGTACACGCGCTGGAACGCGCTGGCGATGGTGCTGCGCGCAGGCAAGGACACGAACGTCGGCGGCCACATCGCATCGTTCGCGTCGGCAGCGACGCTCTACGACGTCGGCTACAACCACTTCTGGCACGCAGCGTCCGACCAGCACGGCGGCGACCTCGTGTTCGTGCAGGGCCACTCGTCGCCGGGCGTGTATTCCCGCGCGTTCCTGCTCGGCCGCCTGAAGGAAGAGCAGCTCGACAACTTCCGTCAGGAAGTCGACGGCAACGGCATTTCGTCGTACCCGCACCCGTGGCTGATGCCCGACTTCTGGCAGTTCCCGACCGTGTCGATGGGCCTCGGCCCGATCATGGCGATCTACCAGGCACGTTTCATGAAGTACCTGGAGTCGCGCGGCATCGCGAAGACCGCCGGCCGCAAGGTCTGGGCGTTCCTCGGCGACGGCGAGACGGACGAGCCGGAATCGCTCGGCGCGATCGGCATGGCGAGCCGCGAGAAGCTCGACAACCTCGTGTTCGTGATCAACTGCAATCTGCAGCGTCTCGACGGTCCGGTGCGCGGCAACGGCAAGATCATCCAGGAGCTGGAATCGGAGTTCCGCGGCGCCGGCTGGAACGTGATCAAGGTCATCTGGGGCAGCCGCTGGGATGCGCTGTTCGCGCGCGACAAGTCGGGCGCGCTGATGCGCCGCATGATGGAGTGCGTCGATGGCGAATACCAGACGTACAAGTCGGAGTCGGGCGCGTACGTTCGCGAACACTTCTTCAATACGCCTGAACTGAAGGCGCTGGTCGCCGACTGGTCTGACGACGACATCTGGGCGCTGAACCGCGGCGGCCACGATCCGCACAAGATCTACGCGGCCTTCCACGAAGCGACCCACACGAAGGGCGCGCCGACCGTCATCCTCGCGAAGACCATCAAGGGCTACGGGATGGGCGAGTCGGGCCAGGCGATGAACATCACGCACCAGCAGAAGAAGCTGCCGGTCGAGCAACTGAAGAAGTTCCGTGACCAGTTCCGCCTGCCGATCACCGACGAGCAGATCGCCGACGTGCCGTACCTGAAGTTCGAGGAAGGTTCGAAGGAACTCGAATACATGCGTCAGAAGCGCATGGACCTCGGTGGCTACCTGCCGCACCGCCGCGAGAAGGCGACGTCGCTGCCGGTGCCGGCGCTCGACGCGTTCGAGCCGCTGCTGAAGGGCACGGGCGAAGGCCGCGAGATCTCGACGACGATGGCGTTCGTGCGGATCCTGAACATCCTGCTGAAGGACAAGGCACTCGGCAAGCGCGTCGTGCCGATCGTCCCGGACGAATCGCGTACGTTCGGCATGGAAGGCCTGTTCCGCCAGATCGGTATCTGGAACCAGGAAGGCCAGAAGTACGTGCCGGAAGATTCCGACCAGCTGATGTTCTACAAGGAATCGGAAACCGGCCAGATCCTGCAGGAAGGCATCAACGAAGCAGGCGGCATGTGCGACTGGATCGCGGCGGCGACGTCGTATTCGACGCACGGCGAGATCATGGTGCCGTTCTACATCTTCTATTCGATGTTCGGCTTCCAGCGGATCGGCGACCTGGCATGGGCCGCGGGCGACATGCGCTCGCGCGGCTTCCTGCTCGGCGGCACCGCAGGCCGTACGACGCTGAACGGCGAAGGCCTGCAGCACGAAGACGGTCACTCGCTCCTGTGGGCGGCATCGGTGCCGAACTGCGTGAGCTATGACCCGACGTTCGGTTACGAACTCGCCGTGATCATCCAGGACGGTCTGCGCCGCATGGTGCAGGACCAGGAAGACGTGTACTACTACATCACGGTGATGAACGAGAACTACGAGCACCCGGCGATTCCGCAGGGCGAGCACGTGGCTGCCGACATCATCAAGGGCATGTACGCGTTCAGGAAGGCCGAAGCCGACAAGAAGGCGCCGCGCGTGCAACTGCTCGGCGCGGGCACGATCTTCAACGAAGTGATCGCCGCCGCCGACCTGCTGAAGAACGACTGGGGCGTTGCCGCCGATCTGTGGAGCGTGCCGAGCTTCACCGAACTCGCGCGTGAAGGTCACGAAATCGAGCGCTGGAACCTGCTCCATCCGACCGAAGAGCGTCGTCTGTCGCACGTCCAGAAGTGCCTGAAGGACACGCAAGGTCCGATCATCGCGTCGACCGACTATGTGCGTGCGCTGGTCGACCAGATCCGTGGCCAGATCGACCGCCGCTTCGTCGTGCTGGGCACGGACGGCTTCGGTCGTTCGGACACCCGCGAGAAGCTGCGTCACTTCTTCGAAGTCGACCGTCACTGGGTCACCGTCGCTGCGCTCAACGCGCTGGCCGACGAAGGCACGATCGAGCGCAAGGTGGTCGCGGAAGCGATCGCCAAGTACAACCTCGATCCGTCGAAGCCCAACCCGATGACCGTTTAACGCACACGCGCCGTGTGACGCCGCGCGCCGCTTCCGGGAGGGGCGCGCGCGGCCATGGAGACACAAAAAGATGAGTCAAGCGATCGAAGTGAAGGTGCCGGATATCGGCGATTACAAGGACGTGCCCGTCATCGAGGTGCTCGTCAAGGTGGGCGACACGGTCGAGCCCGAGCAGTCGCTCGTCACGCTCGAGTCGGACAAGGCGACGATGGATGTCCCGAGTCCGGCAGCCGGCACGGTCAAGGAAGTGAAGATCAAGGTGGGCGATTCCGTGTCGGAAGGCTCGTTGATCATCCTGCTCGAAGGCGGCGCCGCGGCGCAGGTGAACGGCGCGGCCGCACCGGCCCCGGCTCCGGCGGCAGTACCCGCACCGGCCGCCGCCGCTCCGGCTGCGGCACCGGCTGCATCGGGCGGCACGCTCGAAGTGAAGGTGCCCGACATCGGTGACTACAAGGATGTCCCGGTGATCGAGATCGGCGTGAAGGTCGGCGACACGGTCGAGAAGGAGCAATCGCTCGTCACGCTCGAGTCGGACAAGGCGACGATGGACGTGCCGAGCCCGGCCGCCGGCGTCGTGAAGGAAATCAAGGTCAAGGTGGGCGACTCGGTATCGGAAGGCACGCTGATCGTGCTGCTCGAAGCCGCAGGCGCACCCGCTGCCGCCGCGCCGCAGGCAAGCGCGCCGGCTCCGGCCGCGGCTGTTCCGGCGCCCGCTGCCGCGCCGGCACCCGCGAAGGCTGCACCGGCTCCGGCTGCTGCCGCGCCGGCCGCCGCTGCGTCGGGCGAGTACCGCGCAAGCCACGCGTCGCCGTCGGTGCGCAAGTTCGCGCGCGAACTCGGTGTCGAAGTCGCACGCGTGCAGGGTAGCGGTCCGAAGGGCCGTATCACGAAGGACGACATCACGGGCTTCGTGAAGGGCGTGATGACGGGCCAGCGCGCAGCGCCGGGCGCAGCAACTGCGCCGGCAGGCGGCGGTGAGCTGAACCTGCTGCCGTGGCCGAAGGTCGACTTCTCGAAGTTCGGCCCGTTCGAGGCGAAGCCGCTGTCGCGCATCAAGAAGATCTCGGGCGCGAACCTGCATCGCAACTGGGTGATGATCCCGCACGTCACGAACAACGACGAAGCGGACATCACCGAGCTCGAAGCACTGCGCGTGCAGCTGAACAAGGAACACGAGAAGGCGGGCGTGAAGTTCACGATGCTCGCATTCGTGATCAAGGCGGTCGTCGCTGCGCTGAAGAGGTTCCCGACCTTCAACGCGAGCCTCGACGGCGACAACCTGGTGTTCAAGCAGTACTACCACGTCGGTTTCGCTGCGGACACGCCGAACGGTCTCGTCGTGCCGGTGATCCGCGATGCGGACAAGAAGGGCCTCGTCGATATCGCGAAGGAAATGGCCGAGCTGTCGAAGGCAGCGCGTGACGGCAAGCTGAAGCCGGACCAGATGCAGGGCGGTTGCTTCTCGATCTCGTCGCTCGGCGGGATCGGTGGCACCAACTTCACGCCGATCATCAACGCGCCGGAAGTGGCAATCCTCGGGTTGTCGCGCGGCCAGATGAAGCCGGTGTGGGACGGCAAGCAGTTCGTGCCGCGCCTGACGCTGCCGCTGTCGCTGTCGTATGACCATCGTGTCATCGATGGCGCGGAAGCCGCGCGGTTCAATGCGTATCTCGGGGCGTTGCTCGGGGATTTCCGTCGCATCATTCTTTGATGAGCGTGGGAGCGGCTCGCGGGGGCGTGGTTTTTTTGTTTGTTATCCACGCTCTGTCGTTGAACCTGTTTTGCTAACGGTCTATTAGCGTCGCCCCTGCGCGGGGCGGCGGTCACTTTTCTTTGTCCCGCAGGGACTACCTTCGGGTCGTCTTCCAAAGAAAAGTAACCAAAAGAAAGGTGCGTCCTTGGGCGGACAGCAAAGGTGGTTCTGCCCAGGTTCGTGTTCTCTTGTCAGGCCGTAAGTCGCAACTGGTTCTTTCGCGGGTTTCTCCCCCTCTGTCTGCAGCTAATCAAGAAGGGGACAGTAATGAGTCTCATCGAAGTCAAGGTTCCGGATATCGGCGATTTCAGCGGCGTCGATGTCATCGAAGTCAACGTGAAGCCGGGCGACGTGATCGAAAAAGAGCAAACGCTTATCACGCTCGAATCGGACAAAGCTTCCATGGAAGTGCCCAGCGACGTCGCCGGCACGGTCAAGGAAGTCAAGGTCAAGGCCGGCGAGAAAGTCTCGCAAGGCACGGTCATCGCCATCGTCGAAGCATCGGCAGTTGCAGCTGCTCCCGCGAAAGCAGCGGAGCCGGCAAAGCCCGCAGCCGCTCCGGCCGCAGCACCGGCAGCCGCCCCGGCACCTGCACCGCAAGCCGGCAGCTACGCCGGCGCCGCCGACATCGAGTGCGACATGCTCGTGCTCGGCGCCGGCCCCGGCGGCTACTCGGCCGCGTTCCGCGCAGCCGACCTCGGCATGAAGACGGTGCTCGTCGAACGCTACTCGACGCTCGGCGGCGTGTGCCTGAACGTCGGCTGCATCCCGTCGAAAGCACTGCTGCACACGTCGCTCGTCGTCGAAGAAGCCGCGTCGCTCGCGTCACACGGCATCACGTTCGGCAAGCCGCAAGTCGACCTCGACAAGCTGCGCGACTTCAAGGGCGGCGTCGTCAAGAAACTGACGACGGGCCTCGCCGGCATGGCGAAGGCCCGCAAGGTCGAAGTCGTGACCGGCGTCGGCGCTTTCGTCGATCCGTATCACTTGGAAGTGCAGGGCGAGAACGGCAAGAAGGTCGTCAAGTTCAAGCAGGCGATCATCGCCGCCGGCTCGCAAGCGGTGAAGCTGCCGTTCATGCCGGAAGACCCGCGCGTCGTCGATTCGACGGGCGCACTCGAACTGCGCCAGTTGCCCAAGCGCATGCTGGTGATCGGCGGCGGCATCATCGGCCTCGAAATGGCAACGGTGTACTCGACGCTCGGCGCCGAGATCGACGTGGTCGAAATGATGGACGGCCTGATGATGGGCGCGGACCGCGATCTCGTGAAGGTCTGGGAAAAGTACAACGCGAAGCGCTTCGGCAACGTGATGCTGAAGACCAAGACGGTCGGCGCGGAAGCGAAGGAAGACGGCATCTACGTGAAATTCGAGGGCGAAAAGGCCCCGGCGGAAGCGCAGCGCTACGACCTCGTGCTCGTAGCGGTGGGCCGCAGCCCGAACGGCAAGAAGATCGGCGCGGACAAGGCCGGCGTGGCCGTCACCGACCGCGGCTTCATCGACGTCGACAAGCAGATGCGCACGAATGTCCCGCACATCTTCGCGATCGGCGACGTCGTCGGCCAGCCGATGCTCGCGCACAAGGCCGTGCACGAAGGCCACGTCGCAGCGGAAGCGGCACACGGCGAGAAGGCATACTTCGACGCGCTGCAAATTCCGTCGGTGGCGTACACCGATCCGGAAGTGGCATGGGCCGGCAAGACGGAAGACCAGTGCAAGGCCGAAGGCATCAAGTACGGCAAGGCCGTGTTCCCGTGGGCCGCATCAGGCCGCGCGATCGCGAACGGTCGCGACGAAGGCTTCACGAAGCTGATCTTCGACGAGGCAACCCATCGCGTGATCGGCGGCGGCATCGTCGGCCTGAACGCGGGCGACCTGATCAGCGAAGTGTGTCTCGCCGTTGAAATGGGCGCGGACGCGGAAGACATCGGCAAGACGATCCATCCGCACCCGACGCTCGGCGAATCGGTCGGCATGGCCGCCGAGCTGTACGAAGGCGTCTGTACCGACCTGCCGCCGCAACGCAAGAAGTAACGCGACCGGCACGGCCGGCTTCACACCGGCCAGGAAAAACGCCGCCGCCCGGGAAATCCGGACGGCGGCGTTTTATTTTGCTCGCGGTCAGCGGCTGCTCGGCCGTTCCGTGCGGGCTGGCGGCGGCCGCAAGGCGCGCGCGTTCCGGCGCCGGAAACGAAAAAGCCGCGCACTGCGCGGCTTTTTCAGGAGCAGGGGGGCGCTTACGCGGCCGGCTTGCTCGTGCGGCGCGATGCAGCAGCGCTCGCGGCCTTCGTCGCGACAGCGGCAGCCGCGTTGAAGTTCGTTTCAGCGATCTCGACGGCTTGCTTGGCAGCCTTCTGGACCGTTTCGTACGTGGTGTTGGCAGCGTTCAGTGCCGACTTCAGTGCGGCAACAGCCGTTTCCGAACCGGCCGGGGCGTTCTTCGCGACGTTGTCGACGAGCGCCTGGACCTTCTTGTTCTGCTCTTCGAATTGCGCTTCTGCAACCTTCGCGAACTCGGCTTGCGTCGACGACGCGATTTCATACAGGTGACGGCTGTACGAAAGAACCTTTTCCGCGACCGGTTGCGACAGGCTCGCTTGCAGCGCGATCAGTTCTTGCGCGTCCTTCACCGACAGCAGGCGCTGTGCGTTTTCCTGACTTTCCGTCAGCGTCGACTTCACGACCTGCAGGTTCAGTTCGATCAGCTTTTCGACGCCTTCGAATGCCTTGGTCGTCAGACCGAACAGGCTTTCGAGGTTGGCTTTCTGGGCGGCGGCGATTTGCTCGGGGGTCAGCAAGGACATGTCAAGCTCCTGAAAAGCGATCGCGTCGATCGCAGGGGGAAAGGGCACTACGCTGGGGAATCTCGGATCCGCGTGCTTTGTGCAACGCAGCAATGAGTCGTATTTTAGGGCAGAGAAAAGTCTTGTCAAGTATTTTTTGTGCGTTGCACAATTGCGACAAATTATCGATAAAACAACAAGTTATCGTGATCGTTCGGAATCGGTTTCAGGCGCGATCCCATATGGTGCGCACCGGGCCGGGGCGGGCGCGCCGCACCATGATCATGCACAGGTAAACCTGACAGGCGTGTGGAACGTTATGCTTCTGTTCCTGTCGAAAAGCGCGTCGTTTCAATGCGCGTGCCGTGGCGACGTGCCGCCGCCGCAGCCAAGACCGGTGCCGGTGGCACACCGAGCGTCGGATACGTACTTTCCCCGCTTTAATTCGTCGCCGAAGTGACGTTATCTCAATTAACCGTGTGGTAATCGGGAAACGAGTACTGTCGGGCAGCGCATCCCATGGATTTTTCCAATAGGAGCGGGAGGGTCGATCGATCGCGGTTGAGCGACCCTTACATTCCGGTTTAACGACGATCGGTAAGTGCCTAATATTGCTCTTTTTTTCAGCTTTAACTACACTTGCGGAAACCTCCCGCCCGCTTTGTCCAGACCCCAATGAAAGCCGAATCGTTTTCACCGCGCAGATTGTTGCAGAGCATGACGCTCGGCACGGCTGTGTCGGTCGCCGTCGCCTTGCTGGCGACCGCCGCGTCCGTCGCGCCCGCTGACGCCTTTGCCGCCACTGCGAGCACTCACCACGCCGCCAAAAAGACTGCCTCCGCTTCGTCCGCGAAGAAGAAGTCGGTCAAGGCCGCGTCCGAAAAATCCGCCAAGGTCGCATCGGCCGACGCGCCGCGTGCAAAGGCGTCGCGCAAGCGCGTGACGCTCGCGTCGAACGTGCACGGCCATCGTGGCGCGGTCCGCAAGGTCGCGTTCCAGCCGCGCCGGCCGACCGTGGGTCAGGCGTTCGGCCTGCACGACACGCCGGACGCGCTCGCGTTGCGCTCGAGCGTCGCGTACGTCGTCGACCAGAACACCGGCGAGCCGCTGTTCGACAAGAATTCGCACGCCGTCGTGCCGATCGCGTCGATCTCGAAGCTGATGACGGCGATGGTCGTTCTCGACTCGAAGGCGCCGATGAACGAACAGATCGAAGTCACCGACGAAGATCGGGACTACGAGAAGAACACGGGCTCGCGCCTGTCGGTCGGCTCGGTCCTGTCGCGTGAAGACATGCTGCACATCGCGCTGATGGCTTCGGAAAACCGCGCCGCGGCTGCGTTGTCGCGTTACTACCCGGGCGGCCGTCCGGCGTTCATCGCCGCGATGAACGCGAAGGCCAAGGCGCTCGGGATGACCGACACGCACTTCGAGAATTCGACCGGTCTGTCGAGCTCGAACGTGTCGAGCGCGCGCGACCTCGTGAAGATGGTCAACGCCGCGTACCAGTACCCGATGATTCGTCAGTTCTCGACCGATCGTACGTACGACGTGTACACGGGCAAGCGCAATCTGGTCTACAACAGCACGAACGCGCTGATCCGCGGCAATGGCTCGTGGGACATCGGTCTGCAGAAGACTGGCTTCATCAACGAAGCGGGCGAATGTCTCGTGATGCAGGCGACGATCCATGGCCGGCCGATGGTGATGGTGCTGCTCGATTCGTTCGGCAAGTATTCGCGCTTTGCCGACGCAGCGCGCCTGCGCAACTGGCTCGATGCCGGCGGCGGCGAGCGCCTGACCGCGGCCAATACGGCGAACGGCGGTACCTGACCGGGCTTCGGCGGTTCGCCGCCGTATGCCGGGATCCCCGCGATCGCCGCAACGAAAAAGCCCCGCAATCGCGGGGCTTTTTCGTTCGGCTGCGGCGCAGCGGGTGGCAGCGCTTATGCGTGCCGTTGCAGCCCGTCCGTGTCCTTCGCGGGCGCGGGCCGGTAGCCGAGCGATTCCGAGATGGTGAGCGCGGTGCGGCTCAACTGGCCGAGCCATGCGTCCTGCAGGCGGTCGGCCGGGGCCGACAGCGACAGCCCGGCGACGAGCTTGCCCGAATCGTCGTAGATGCCGGCCGCGATACAGCGCACGCCGAGTTCCAGCTCCTCGTTATCGCGTGCGCACGATTGCTGGCGAACGAGTGTCAGTTCGCGCTCGAGCTTCGCAATGTCGGTGATGCTGTTCTGCGTGTGGCCGGACAGCCCCGTGCGCGTTGCATAGGCGCGCACGCGCGCGGTTTCGTCGACCGCGAGAAACAGCTTGCCGACCGACGTGAGGTGCAGCGGCGCGCGGCCGCCGATCGCGCGGACGACCTGCATCCCCGAGCGCTCCGAATACGCACGCTCGATATAGACGATCTCGTCGCCCTGACGTACCGACAGGTTCACGGTCTGGCCGGTGAGGCGGTGCAGCTCGCGCATCGGCATCAGCGCGGCGTCGCGTACCGACAGGCGCGCCTTCACGAGGTTGCCGAGCTCGAGCAGCCGCATGCCGAGCCGGTACGTACCGGGATCGGAGCGGTCGACGAGGCGGCAGGTCACCATGTCGTTGAGGATGCGGTGTGCGGTCGACGGATGCAGGTCCGTGCGCTGCGCAAGTTCTTTCAGGCTGACGGGGTCGCTGTGCGCGGCAAGCGCGTCCAGCAGCCGCATCATGCGTTCGATCACCTGGATCGACGTTTTGGAATCCGGGGTGGGTTGGCTCATGTCGGGGGAGAATCGGTTGACGCGTCAAGCGGTGTTGCGTCGATTGTATCTCGTATTGTGAAAAAAGCGAACGCCGTTCGAGGAAGTCCTCGCATCTGGCGGCATGCACTTGCGTGCGCGCCGGCGTTGGTCTTGCCGGCCAAACGGCGGATAATGAGAGTCGTTTTCTCGAAGGAGCGCGTATGCGAGTCGGTTTGTTCGTGACCTGCCTGGTCGACCTGATGCGTCCGGAAATCGGTTTTTCGGCGCTGAAGCTGATTCGCGACGCCGGCTACGAGGTGTTCGTGCCGCCCGCGCAGACATGCTGCGGCCAGCCGGCCTACAACTCGGGCGACCGCGCGCTCGCGCGCGATCTCGCGGAAAAGACGCTGCGCGAATTCGAGCAGTTCGATTACGTCGTTGCGCCGTCGGGTTCGTGCGGCGGGATGATCCGAGCGCACTACGGCGACTTGTTTCGCGACGATCCCGAACTGATGGGGCGCTATGCGCGGCTGCAGCCGAAGGTCTACGAACTGACCGATTTCCTTGTGAACGTCGCGAAGGTCACGCTCGCGCCCGGTGAGTTCACGGGGCCCGTCACCTATCACGACTCGTGCTCGGGGCTGCGCGAACTCGGCGTGAAGGCGCAGCCGCGCGCGCTGCTCGCGCAGCGCGGCGTTGCCGTGACCGAAATGAAGGATTGCGAGCACTGCTGCGGCTTTGGCGGTACGTTCGCGGTGAAGTACGGCGATATCTCGGCGGCCATCGCGGACGAGAAATGCGCGAACGTGCGCGCATCGGGCGCGAGCGCCGTCGTGCTCGGCGATCTCGGCTGCATGCTGAACCTCGAAGGGCGGTTGCGCCGCACGGGCGACCGCGACACGCGCGTGCTGCACGTCGCGCAGGTGCTGGCGGGCGACGTCTGACGCCCGGTTCCGCTCACTTTTCCCCGATACCGCGATGCAAGTCCAATCGATGCATTTCAAGGCGCGCGCCGGCCAGAAGCTGGCCGACCGGCGCCTGCAGCAGAACTTGAAGAAGCTGTCGACGAAGTTCGTGTCCGCGCGCGCCGACGCGATGACCGCGATCGACTTCCAGGCGACCCGGGCCGCGCTGAAGGCGCGCCGCAACCGTGCGCTGGAAAACCTCGACGTCTGGCTCGAGGCGTTCGAGCGCGAGGCGACGCGGCGCGGCACGACCGTGCTGTTCGCGGAAACGACTGCCGACGCCGCGCGGCTCGTCGCCGACATCGCGCGCCGCCACGACGTGAAGAAGGTCATCAAGACGAAGTCGATGGTGTCCGAGGAAATGCGCCTGAACGCGGTGCTCGCGGAGATGGGCGTGCAGTCGATCGAGACGGATCTCGGCGAATACATCCTCCAGATCAACGACAACGAGCCGCCGAGCCACATCATTGCGCCCGTCGTGCACAAGGACAAGGACGAGATCGCCGACCTGTTCGCGCGCACGCACCAGCGCGAACGGCTGACCAAGATTCCCGACATGACGCGCGAGGCGCGCGAAGTACTGCGCCCGCATTTCATGTCGGCCGACATGGGCGTGACGGGCGGCAATTTCGTGATCGCCGAGACGGGCTCGGTCGCGGTCGTCACGAACGAGGGCAATGAAGGGATGTGCACGGTGATGCCGCGCGTGCACGTCGCGGTGACGGGCATCGAGAAGGTGCTGCCCACGCTCGAGGATCTGGCGACCGCGATGCGCCTGCTGCCGCGCTCGGCGACCGGGCAGAAGACGTCGAACTACTTCTCGCTGCTCACCGGCCCGCGCGGCCCCGGCGACGAGGACGGCCCGGAACACAACTACGTGGTGCTCGTCGACGGCGGCCGCACCGGCCTGATCGGCGGCGAGTTCCAGGAGATGCTGCGCTGCATCCGCTGCGGCGCGTGCATGAATCACTGCCCGGTCTACCAGAAGGTCGGCGGCCACGCATACGGCTGGGTCTATCCGGGGCCGATGGGCTCGGTGCTGACGCCGAGTTATGTCGGGATCGACCGGGCGCTGGACCTGCCGCAGGCCGCGACGCTGTGCGGCGAGTGCGACAGCGTGTGCCCGGCCGGGATTCCGTTGTCGCATCTGCTGCGCACGCTGCGCGAGAGGCAGGTCGAGCGGCACCTGCGGCCGTGGCGTGAGCGCGCGGGGCTCGCCGCGTGGGGTTTTTTCGCGCGTCGGCCGGTGCTCTACGCGCTGACGACCAAGCTTGCGGTGCGCATCCTCGAGCGGCTGGGCGGCAGCGGCGGCATGCTGCGGCGCCTGCCGATGATGGGCGGCTGGATGGACACGCGCGACATGCCGACGCCGACCGGGCGCACGTTCCGCGAGTTGTACGCGGCGTCGAAGAGCCACCTCGGCTGACGACTGTTCATCGGGCAGCAACAGTGCGTTCGCTATTCGTGTATTTATCTCGATAGATGCGGTCTATAGAATCTTGTCTGTAGTCCCCGAAATTGGGTTTCGGGGAATCAGGTCAAGGAGCCGCATCATGAAAAAGACAATATCGATGTACTGGCCGCTGGCAATCGTTGTTCCGCTCGCGGCGGCCGCCTATCTCCACGCGATGGCCGATACGCCGTCGCGCGGCCCGCTCGCCGTTCATCAGGCATCGGCCGAGCTGGCGCGCGCGGTCTCGTTCGGTCTGGTCGACGACGCGACGAAGTCGCTGTCGCCCGCATCCGGCGACGTCGTGCTCGCCGCACCGAAGGCGCTGTAACGCATACCGCCGTCGCTTTGTGCGACGGCGCGATTCCGGGCGTCTTTGTATAATGGCGCGTTGTTCTCCCACGCGGTTCGCCGCGGCTTTCCGATAGTGCAATGAACCGCGTTGCGATCTGTTTCGTCTGTCTTGGCAATATCTGCCGTTCGCCTACGGCAGAAGGCGTGATGCGCCATCAGGTGGACGCGGCCGGGCTGGCCGACCGGATCGCGATCGACTCGGCCGGCACCGGCGACTGGCACGTCGGCGAGCCGCCCGATACGCGCGCGCAGGCTGCCGCGCACACGCGCGGCTATGACCTGTCGGCGCTGCGGGCGCGGCAGGTGGGTGCGGCGGACTTCGAGCGTTTCGATCTGCTGCTCGCGATGGACGAGGCCAACCTCGCGGAACTGCATCGGCGTTGCCCGACACAGCATCGCGACAAGGTGCGCCTGCTGATGGAATTCGCACCGGGCGCGGCCGAGACCGAAGTCGCCGATCCCTATTTCGGCGGTGCGCAGGGCTTCGAGCAAGTGCTCGATCAGGTCGAGCGCGCATGCGCGGGCCTGCTGGACGCCCTCAAGGCGCGCACCGCGCGCTGATCGCGGCAGGAAATTCAGTGGTCTGCGAATACCCTGTCAAAGACATGGATACTTGACTAAAAACGTCAAATATTTATACTTGACCAAAATCGTCAAGATTGCAGTCCCCTAGACACCATGAGACTCACCACCAAAGGCCGTTTCGCCGTCACGGCGATGATTGACTTGGCACTGCGCCAGGAGCAGGGCCCGGTGACGCTTGCAGGCATCAGCCAGCGCCAGCGGATTTCGCTCTCGTATCTCGAACAGCTGTTCGGCAAGCTGCGCAGGCATGAAATCGTCGAATCCGTGCGCGGCCCGGGCGGCGGCTACAACCTCGCGCGCCGCGCGCAGGACGTCACCGTCGCCGACATCATCATCGCGGTCGATGAACCGCTCGACGCCACGCAGTGCGGCGGCAAAGGCACGTGCGACGGCTCGAAGCAGCCTGACGGCCATTGCATGACGCACGAGCTGTGGTCGACCCTGAATCAGAAGATGGTCGAATACCTGGATTCGGTGTCGCTGCAGGATCTCGTCGATCAGCAGCGCGCGCGAGAGGGCGCCCCCACGGTGTTGCGCGACCGACGCACGCCGGAGCCCGCCGCGGCACCGGCCGAACCGGTGCGCACGATGCCCCTCGGCCCCAATTCGGTGTTCAACATCGCGAGTTCGTGAGCGCGAACGCGCCGCACACCCCATAACGTACACAGTCCCTGCACAGAATACCCGGAGCGACAGATGACCCAAGAGACTCTCCACCTGCCCATCTACATGGATTACAGCGCGACGACGCCGGTGGACCCGCGCGTGGTCGACAAGATGGTGCCGTACCTGCGCGAACAGTTCGGCAATCCGGCGTCGCGCAGCCACGCGTACGGCTGGGATGCGGAACGCGCGGTCGAAGAAGCGCGCGAGCAGGTGGCCGCACTCGTGAACGCGGATCCGCGCGAGATCATCTGGACGTCCGGCGCGACCGAATCGGACAACCTGGCGATCAAGGGTGCCGCGAACTTCTACAAGGGCAAGGGCAAGCACATCATCACGGTGAAGACCGAGCACAAGGCCGTGCTCGACACCTGCCGCGAGCTCGAGCGCGACGGCTTCGAAGTCACCTATCTCGACGTGAAGGACAACGGTCTCCTCGACCTCGACGTGCTCAAGGCCGCGCTGCGCCCGGACACGATCCTCGTGTCGGTGATGCACGTAAACAACGAGATCGGCGTGATCCAGGACATCGAGACGATCGGTGAACTCTGCCGGGAGAAGGGCATTGTGTTCCACGTCGACGCCGCACAGGCGACGGGCAAGGTCGAGATCGACCTCGCGAAGCTGAAGGTCGACCTGATGTCGTTCTCGGCGCACAAGACGTATGGCCCGAAGGGCATCGGCGCGCTGTACGTGCGTCGCAAGCCGCGCGTGCGCATCGAAGCGCAGATGCACGGCGGCGGTCACGAGCGCGGAATGCGTTCGGGCACGCTGCCGACGCACCAGATCGTCGGCATGGGTGAAGCATTCCGCATCGCGCGCGAAGAAATGGCGACCGAGAACGAGCGCATCCGCATGCTGCGCGACAAGCTGCTGCGCGGCCTGTCGCAAATCGAGGAAACGTACGTGAACGGCGACCTCGAGCACCGTATCCCGCACAACCTCAACATCAGTTTCAACTTCGTCGAAGGCGAGTCGCTGATCATGGCGATCAAGGACGTCGCGGTGTCGTCGGGTTCGGCGTGCACGTCGGCGTCGCTGGAGCCGTCGTACGTGCTGCGTGCGCTCGGCCGCAACGACGAACTGGCGCACAGCTCGATCCGCTTCACGGTCGGCCGCTTCACGACGGAGCAGGAAGTCGACTTCGTGATCGATCTGCTGAACAGCAAGATCGCGAAGCTGCGCGAGCTTTCGCCGCTCTGGGAAATGCACCAGGAAGGCATCGATCTGTCGACGATCGAATGGGCCGCACACTGAACGCCGCATCCAATACATTCGCGGGCGGATTCGCGCGCGCAGACGTAACGAGTCAAGGAGTCTGAGTCATGTCTTACAGCAACAAGGTTCTGGATCACTACGAAAACCCGCGTAACGTCGGTTCGTTCGCGAAAGACGACGACGCGGTCGGTACGGGCATGGTCGGCGCGCCGGCCTGCGGCGACGTGATGAAGCTGCAGATCCGCGTCGGCGCGGACGGTGTGATCGAAGACGCGAAGTTCAAGACGTACGGCTGCGGTTCGGCCATCGCGTCGAGCTCGCTCGTGACCGAGTGGGTGAAGGGCAAGACGCTCGACGAAGCGCTGTCGATCAAGAACACGCAGATCGCCGAAGAGCTGGCCCTGCCGCCGGTGAAGATTCACTGCTCGATTCTCGCGGAAGACGCGATCAAGGCAGCCGTGGCCGACTACAAGAAGCGTCACGACACCAAGGAAGGCGATCAGGCAGCAGCCTGAGCGGCATCGAGCGGCTTGTGAAGGAACGCGGCAGCTCTCTTTGGGGCGCGCCGCGGCAAGGACATCATGGCAATTACACTGACCGAAAAAGCAGCACAGCACGTCCAGAAATACCTCGTCCGTCGCGGCAAGGGTGTGGGCCTGCGGCTTGGCGTTCGCACGACCGGGTGCTCGGGGCTCGCGTACAAGCTCGAGTATGTCGACGAGCTGGCTCCCGAGGATCAGGTGTTCGAGAGCCATGGCGTGAAGGTCGTCGTCGACCCGAAAAGCCTCGCGTATATCGACGGCACCGAGCTGGACTTCGCGCGCGAAGGCCTGAACGAAGGGTTCAAGTTCAACAACCCGAACGTGAAGGACGAGTGCGGCTGCGGCGAATCGTTCCGCGTGTGACGCGGGTTTCCGCGCGATGCGGGCAAGAGGCGGCACGGGCCGCCTTTTTAATGTGCGGCGTTTGCCGCGCGACGAACCGGAATTGAACGCGACGATGGTTTCGCTGAAAGACAGCCACTTCGATCTGTTTCACCTGCCGGCGCAATTCGCGCTCGACGAGGCGGCGCTCGACAGCGCATATCGCACGGTGCAGACGCAGGTGCACCCGGACCGCTTCGCGGCGGCCGGCGACGCGCAAAAGCGTATCGCGATGCAATGGGCGACCCGTGCGAACGAGGCGTACCGCACGTTGCGCGATCCGCTGAAGCGCGCGATCTATCTGCTGTCGCTGCGCGGCGTCGACATCGGTGCCGAGAACAACACCGCGATGGAGCCCGCGTTCCTGATGCAGCAGATGGAGTGGCGCGAAGGCATCGAGGATGCCGCGGCCGCTCGCAACGTCGACGCGCTCGATGCGCTGCTCGCCGAACTGCGTGACGAAAAGCGCGTGCGTCTCGAACGCCTCGGCATGTTGCTCGACAGCGGTGCCGATCAGGCCGCCGCGGAGGCCGTGCGCCAGCTGATGTTCATCGAGCGGGTCGCGTCGGAAGTGGGCGCACAGATCGAGCGCCTCGAAACTTAACCGCGTGCCTTGTGGCACGCGCAGCAAACGGGCCGAGCGCCCGAACGAACCAAGATGGCTTTACTGCAAATTTCCGAACCGGGCATGGCGCCGGCGCCGCATCAGCGGCGACTCGCTGTCGGGATCGATCTCGGCACGACGAACTCGCTCGTCGCCGCGGTGCGCAACAGCGTGCCCGAAGTGCTGCCGGACGAAGCGGGCCGCGCGCTGCTGCCGTCGGTGGTCCGTTATCTGGAGAAGGGCGGCCGCCGCATCGGCCACGAAGCGAAGGAACAGGCTGCGACCGATCCGCGCAACACGATCGTGTCGGTCAAGCGCTTCATGGGCCGTGGCAAGGCCGAGGTCGAAGGCGCGGCGAACGCGCCGTACGAATTCGTCGATGCGCCCGGCATGGTACAGATCCGTACCATCGACGGCGTGAAGAGCCCGGTCGAAGTGTCCGCCGAGATTCTCGCGACGCTGCGTTATCGCGCGGAAGATACGCTCGGCGACGAGCTGGTCGGCGCGGTCATCACGGTGCCGGCGTACTTCGACGACGCGCAACGCCAGGCGACCAAGGACGCTGCGCGCCTCGCGGGCCTGAACGTGCTGCGCCTGCTGAACGAACCGACCGCGGCGGCGATCGCCTACGGTCTGGATAACGCGGCCGAAGGCCTGTACGCGGTATACGACCTCGGCGGCGGCACGTTCGACCTGTCGATCCTGAAGCTGACGAAGGGCGTGTTCGAAGTGCTGGCCGCAGGCGGCGATTCCGCGCTCGGCGGCGACGATTTCGACCATGCGCTGTTCTGCCACGTGCTCGCGCAGGCCGGCATCGACGCGCAGGCGCTCGCGCCCGAGGACGTACGCCTGCTGCTCGACCGCGTGCGCGTGCTGAAGGAAGCGCTGTCGTCCGCGCCACAGGCGTCGCTCGACGTGACGCTGTCGAGCGGTGCGCATCTCGTGCAGACGATCTCGCACGACACGTTTGCCGCGCTCGTCGAGCCGCTCGTCCAGCGCACGCTGACGCCGACCCGCAAGGCGCTGCGCGACGCACAGGTGAGCCCGGCCGACATAAAGGGTGTCGTGCTCGTCGGCGGCGCGACGCGCATGCCGGTGATCCGCGATGCGGTCGCGAAACATTTCGGCCAGCCGCCGCTCGTCAATCTCGATCCGGACCAGGTCGTCGCGCTCGGCGCGGCGATCCAGGCAGATTTGCTCGCCGGCAATCGCGGCAGCGGCGACGACTGGCTGCTGCTCGACGTGATTCCGCTGTCGCTCGGCGTCGAAACGATGGGTGGCCTCGTCGAGAAGATCATTCCGCGCAACTCGACGATTCCGATCGCGCGTGCGCAGGAATTCACGACCTTCAAGGACGGCCAGACCGCGATGGCGATCCACGTCGTGCAGGGCGAGCGCGAACTCGTCGCCGACTGCCGGTCGCTCGCGCGCTTCGAGCTGCGCGGCATCCCGCCAATGACGGCCGGTGCGGCGCGTATCCGCGTGACCTATCAGGTCGACGCGGACGGGCTGCTGTCGGTGTTCGCACGCGAGCAGCACTCGGGCGTCGAGGCATCGGTCGTCGTGAAGCCGTCGTACGGCCTGGCCGACGACGACATCGCGAAGATGCTCGAGGACAGCTTCAAGACCGCCGAGATCGACATGCGCGCTCGCGCGCTGCGCGAAGCGCAGGTCGAAGCCCAGCGGATGATCGAGGCGACGCAGGCGGCGCTCGCGGCCGACGGCGAACTGCTCGACGGGGCCGAACGGACGCAGGTCGATGCGCTCGTCGCGGCGCTGAGCACGATCGCGCAGGGCGACGATGCGAGCGCGATCGAAACCGCGACCAAGGCGCTGGCCGACGGGACCGACGAATTCGCGGCGCGCCGGATGGACAAGAGCATCAAGCGCGCCCTGTCGGGCCGACGGCTCGACGAGATCTGAACGAACAACCTGCATGCGGGCCGGCGACGGCCCGCGCGATATTGAACCGTGCGGCGCTCGCCGCCGCACCCTGACTGACGGAACGGACATGCCTCAACTGGTGGTGCTGCCTCACGTCGAACTGTGCCCGGACGGCGCAGTGATCGACGCGACGCCCGGCAAGAGTATTTGCGACAACCTGCTCGACAACGGGATCGAGATCGAGCATGCGTGCGAGAAGTCGTGCGCGTGCACGACCTGCCACGTGGTGATTCGCGAGGGCTTCAACGATCTCGAGCCGTCTGACGAGGACGAGGACGACCTGCTCGACAAGGCGTGGGGCCTCGAGCCGACGTCGCGCCTGTCGTGCCAGGCGATCGTGACGGAAGAGTCGGACCTGGTGGTCGAGATTCCGAAGTACTCGATCAACCACGCGAAGGAAAATCACTGACGGATTGGCGGGTCGGGCGGTGCGCGGCATGGTCGCCGCGCCCGGCGGACCCGCCGCCTACACGGGAGAGCAGGCCATGAAATGGACCGATTCGCGCGAACTCGCCATCGCGCTTGCAGACAAGCATCCGGACATCGATCCGCAGCGGATCAATTTCGTCGACCTGCGTCAATGGGTGATCGAACTCGACGGCTTCGACGACGATCCCTCCCACTCGGGCGAGAAGATTCTCGAGGCGATTCAGGCCCACTGGATCGACGAATCCGACTTCGACGACGAAGACTGAGATTCGCGCCGGCATCGGCGCTCGTATGGCTCCCGCAAAAAGAAAAGGCTCGTGACGCTTCACGAGCCTTTTTCGTTTCCGCGCGGGGCGTTATGCGCCGACCAGCGTGCCGTTCTCGATCCGCACGCGCTGGCCCTGGCCGAACGGCGGTGCGTTGTGGTACGTGAACGTGCGCGTCGCGCCGCTCTCCATCTGTACCTGCACCTGATAGTCGGTTTCCGCGCGCACCTGCTTTTCGACCTGGTTGCCGGCCAGGCCGCCGCCCAGTGCGCCGATGATCGTCATTGCGGTACGGCCGTTACCGTGGCCGAACTGGTTGCCGAGCAGGCCACCGGCCGCTGCGCCGCCGACCGCGCCGATCCCCGAGCTCTGGCCCGGCGTACGGCTCTCCGTGATCGCGACGATCGTGCCGCAAGACTGGCAATACGTCGGCTGCGCGGGCGCGTACGGCTGCTGCGCATATTGCGGCGGCTGCGGCGCCGGCGTGTGGCGGTGATGCGTTGCCACCTGGCGCGGCGTGGGCTTCGGCGCGGCCTGCGCGGCAGCCTTTTGCTGCGCAGCCAACTCCGCTGCCTGCTGCTGCGCCTGAGCGGCGAGGGCGGTGCTGGCTGCCGCGGCCGTGTCGACGGCCGGCTGCGACGCGATCAGCGCGGCCTGGGTCTGGGTGTTCTGTTCATTGCTGCTTGCTTTCGGAAAGATGCCCGTGATCGCCGCTGTAGCGGCGAGGCTGGCGACGATGACGGCACCGGCGGCGGTGGCGATGAGCGGATGGAGGCGTTGCTTTTGCGGCGTGGCTTGATTCTGGTTGTCCATTTTTTTCTCCGGTGTCGACCCGGCCCCTGCGCGCCGGCGTCGGGGCGGATCCCACGCTTCGGGATCGAGCAGACTCGGCGTTCCGGCGCTTCGTTCTGGTCCCGTGGTCATGCGTGGTGACGCAACGGGAGTGTCGTCCACCCGGCAGGCGGGTGCCGTATCAAGGTGTAACAAATTGCAGCGGCACGCAGGCGATCGCGACCGGGAAAACCCGCGGAAGGTCGTTGCGGCGTGAGAATAAAACGGGGAAGGATCGAAGGCCGGCGGGCGCCGGCAGGCGGGATTTACGTGCGGTTACAAAGCCGACGCGTGCGCGCCACGAGGCGCGGCGCACACGCGGCTCAGGCCGTCAGTCTTCGCGGCGCAGGTGCGGGAACAGCAGCACGTCGCGGATCGTCGGGCTGTCGGTCAGCAGCATCACGAGACGGTCGATGCCGATCCCGCAGCCGCCCGTCGGAGGCATCCCGTGTTCGAGCGCGCGGATGTAGTCGGCGTCGAAGAACATTGCTTCCTCGTCGCCGGCATCCTTCTGCTCGACCTGTTTCTTGAAGCGCGCAGCCTGGTCTTCCGGATCGTTCAGCTCCGAGAAGCCGTTCGCGATCTCGCGGCCGGTCATGAACAGCTCGAAACGCTCGGTGATGCCCGGCACCGTGTCCGATGCGCGTGCGAGCGGCGACACCTCGACCGGGTAGTCGATGATGTAGGTCGGCTCCCACAGCTGCGCCTCGGCCGTTTCCTCGAACAGCGCGAGTTGCAGTGCGCCGATGCCGGCGTTCAGGAAGGCCGGTTGCGACACGTCGACGCCCAGGCGCTTCAGTTCGGTGCGCAGGAACGCGTCGTCCGACAGCTGGCCGTCGGTGTACTGCGGCGCGTACTTCTGGATCGCCTGCGTGATCGTTAGGCGGTGGAAGGGCTTCGCGAGATCGAGTTCGCGGCCCTGGTACTGGATTGTCGCGGTGCCGAGCGCATCGATCGCCGCCTGGCGGATCAGTTGCTCGGTGAAGTCCATCAGCCAGCGATAATCGGTGTACGCGGCGTAGAACTCCATCATCGTGAATTCCGGGTTGTGGCGCGGCGACACGCCTTCGTTCCGGAAGTTGCGGTTGATCTCGAACACGCGTTCGAAGCCGCCGACGATCAGGCGCTTCAGGTACAGCTCCGGTGCGATGCGCAGGAACATCTGCATGTCGAGCGCGTTGTGATGCGTGACGAACGGCTTGGCCGCCGCGCCGCCCGGGATCGGGTGCAGCATCGGCGTTTCGACTTCCATGAACTCGGCGTTGTCCATGAACTTGCGGATCGACGCGATCGTGCGGGTACGCGCGCGGAACGTATCGCGCGTTTCCGGCGTGACGATCAGGTCGACGTAGCGCTGGCGATAGCGCATTTCCTGGTCGGCGAGGCCGTGGAACTTGTCCGGGAGCGGACGCAGCGCCTTCGACAGCAGGCGCAGTTCCTTGCACTGGACCGACAACTCGCCCTTGTTGGTGCGGAACAGCACGCCGCGCGCGGCGACGATGTCGCCGAGGTCCCACTTCTTGAATGCATCGTAGGTTTCCGCACCGACGTCGTTCGGCGTCACGAAGAACTGGATCTGGCCCGAGCCGTCCTGTACCGTCGCGAAGCTCGCCTTGCCCATCACGCGCTTGAGCATCATGCGGCCGGCGACCGACACCTCGACCTGCTCGGCTTCGAGCGCGGCCTTGTCCGAGTCGGCGAATTTCACCTGGAGATCGGCGGCGTGATGCGTCGGCCGGAAATCGTTCGGATAGGCGACGCCTTGCTCGCGCAATGCGCGCAGCTTCTCGCGGCGCTCGGCGATGATCTGGTTTTCGTCCGCCGCGACGGCGGGCTGCGTTTGAGTCGGTTCGGTCATGATGGTCGGAATTCGGAGTGGGTGCGGCAACGCCAACGGGAAGGGCAAGGACGGCGCGGCCTGGACGGGCCGCGCCGCGGCGCTTACACGCCCTGTTTGAGGCTCGCGCTGATGAAGTCGTCGAGATCGCCGTCGAGGACAGCGCGCGTATTGCTCATTTCGACGTTCGTGCGCAGGTCCTTCACGCGGCTCTGGTCGAGCACGTACGAGCGGATCTGATGGCCCCAGCCCACATCGGTCTTGCTCGATTCGAGCTTGTCCTGCTCGGCCTGGCGCTTGCGCATTTCGGCTTCGTACAGGCGCGATTTCAGCATCGCCATCGCTTCCGCGCGGTTGCGGTGCTGCGAGCGGTCGTTCTGGCACTGCACGACGATGCCGGTCGGCATGTGCGTGATCCGCACGGCCGAGTCGGTCTTGTTGATGTGCTGGCCGCCCGCGCCCGATGCGCGGTACGTGTCGATACGCAGGTCGGCCGGGTTGACCTCGACTTCGATCGAGTCGTCGATTTCCGGATACACGAACACCGACGAGAACGACGTGTGACGGCCGCCCGACGAGTCGAACGGCGACTTGCGCACGAGGCGGTGGATGCCCGTTTCGGTGCGCAGGAAGCCGTAAGCGTATTCGCCCGTGACCTTGACTGTCGCGTTCTTGATGCCGGCGACGTCGCCGTCGGACTCTTCGAGCACTTCTGCCTTGAAGCCCTTGCGTTCGCAATAGCGCAGGTACTGGCGCAGCAGCATCGACGCCCAGTCGCACGCCTCGGTGCCGCCGGCGCCTGCCTGGATGTCGATGAAGCAGTTGTTCGGGTCGGCCGGGTTCGAGAACATCCGGCGGAATTCGATGTCGCCGACGCGCGCTTCGAGCTTCTTCGCGTCGTCTTCGGACGCGACGAGGGTGTCTTCGTCGCCTTCCTCGCGTGCCAGCTCGAACAGATCGAGCGCATCGCGCAGATCGCTATCGAGCACCGTCAGCGTCGAGACGACGCCTTCGAGCAGCTTCTTCTCGCGGCCGAGCGCCTGGGCGTTCTTCGAATCGTTCCAGACGTTCGGGTCTTCGAGTTCCTTGTTGACTTCGGTCAGACGCGCAGCTTTGGCGTCGTAGTCAAAGATACCCCCGAAGCTCGCCCGCGCGATTGCGCAGGTCGAGCAGGGAGCTTTCGATCGCGTTGAGACGTTCCGCTTCCATGATCGTTCGCTTTTCTTGCTTCGTAAAAAAGCGGAATTATAGCCGATCGGCGGGGTTTCCCGGTGACGCGGACCGTGCCGGCATGCATGCCGCGGCCCCGTCCGGCGCGGCGCGCATGCGCTTTGCGCGGGGCCTTGGGCCGCCGCGCCGGCGTTCAGCCGGCCGCGTGTTCGACGATCAGCTGGACGCGCGTCACGCCGTTCCACGTGTCGGCCACGAGGCGGTACGCGATCAAGGCGCTGGCCGGCAGCGGCTCGGTGTGGTTGAACCAGATCGCGTTGAAGCGCTGGCGTCCGCGCGCCAGTTGCAGCTTCAGGTGCTTTTCCTTCACGAGCGACTGCGACACGACGTCGAATTCGCCGGAGAAAAGCGGGGCCGGAAAGCCCTGGCCCCACACGGCCTCGTCGAGCAGCCCGACGAACTGCGGCGTGAAATACGCTTCCTCGAGTTCGCCGTCGGTCTCGATCACGCGCGCGAGCGCGTCGTCGGACAGCCACTCGCGCGCGACCGCCTCGAACGCGGCCGCGAAGCGCGGCACGTTGTCGGTGTCGAGCGTGAGGCCGGCCGCCATCGCGTGGCCGCCGAATGCGACGATGAGATCCGGCTCGCGCTTCGACACGAGATCGAGCGCATCGCGCAGGTGGAACCCGGGAATCGACCGGCCCGAGCCCTTGACCCGCGTCCCGGCTTCGTCCGCGTGCGCGAACGTGAACGACGGGCGGTGAAATTTTTCCTTGAGCCGGCCAGCGACGATCCCGATCACGCCCTGGTGCCATTCGGGATTGAACAGCGTGATGGTGCACGCGTCGGCCGGGTCGACGTCGGCGAGATCGGCGAGCGCCTGCTGCTGCATGCCGGCCTCGATCTCGCGGCGCTCTCGGTTCATCACGTCGAGCTGTTGCGCGAGGTCCCACGCACGGCCGATGTCGTCGGTGATCAGGCACTCGATGCCGAGCGACATGTCGGAGAGCCGTCCGGCGGCGTTCAGGCGCGGGCCGAGGCCAAAGCCGAGATCGAAGCCCGATGCGGTGCGCGCCTCGCGGGCGGCGGCGCGGAACAGCGCGGCGATGCCCGGCTGCATGCGGCCGTTGCGGATGCGCTGCAGGCCCTGCGCGACGAGCACGCGATTGTTGCCGTCGAGCCGCACGACGTCGGCGACGGTGCCGAGCGCGACGAGGTCGAGCAGCCCGTCCAGACGCGGCTCGGCCTCCTTGCTCGCGAACGCGCCGCGACGGCGCAGTTCGGCACGCAGCGCGAGCAGCACGTAGAACATCACGCCGACCCCGGCGAGGTGCTTGCTCGGGAATGCGCAGCCGGGCTGGTTCGGGTTGACGATCGCGCGCGCGGCGGGCAGCGCGTCGCCGGGCAGGTGGTGGTCTGTCACGAGTACGTCGATGCCGCGCGCGTTCGCGGCTTCGACGCCCGTGACGCTCGCGATCCCGTTGTCGACGGTAATCAGCAGGTCGGGCTTGCGTGCGGCTGCGAGTTCGACGATCTCGGGCGTGAGCCCGTAGCCGTATTCGAAGCGGTTCGGCACGAGATAGTCGATCTGCGCGCCGAACATCCGCAGGCCGCGCACCGCGACCGCGCAGGCAGTCGCGCCGTCACAGTCGTAGTCGGCGACGACGAGCAGGCGCCGCTTGTCGGCGATCGCGTCGGCGAGCAGCGATGCGGCGTCCACGCAGCCTTTCAGTTCGGTGGGCGGGACGAGGCGCGCGAGCGCCGTTTCGATGTCGGCCGGCGACTGCACGCCGCGCGACGCGTACAGGCGCGCGAGGACGGGGTGCACGCCGTGGCGCGCAAGCGCTTCTGCGTCGGCGGGTGCGACGGGGCGGGTAACGATCCGGGTCATACAGGCCTGGTTATTCGAACAGGGACGCCAGCGCGCGGCGGCGCCAGAACTTGCGCAGGTCGCCGCGCGTCGCATTCAGCGTCACGGAGCTCGTGTCGCCGCACAGCGTGAAATCGACGCTCGCCAGCTCGCCGTGTTGCAGTGCGGCCAGCGCCGGCGCGAACCAGTCGCGCTCGAGCGCGGCGAGCGTGTCGTGCCAGCGCGCCCAGTCCTGTTCGATGAACGGGGTGGTCAGCGCCGGCAACTCGACGAGCGTCGCGCCGACGGTAGCGGGCAGCGCGCCGAACGCGGCCGGCGGAGCACCCGCGTCGGCTTGAGCCGCGCGCGCGAGGCCGAGCGCCGCGGGCGACGCGGACAGCACGCGCCCGAACGGCTTGCCGACCGGCTTCAGCGTGCCTTGCGCGTGGAACCAGATCGTATTGACGGCGGGCAGGCCACGCGCCTCGCGGGCTTCGTTGACCGGATGCTGGAACCAGGCCATCTGCACCTCGTTCTGCAGCTTCATCCACATCCGCGAGCGTTCGCCGGTGTGCGCCTCGTGCGGCAGCCAGATCTCGATGTTGCGGCCGCTGGCGCGCAGCGGCGCGGCGCCGGCGAGGCGGGCGAGCTGTTCGCTCGACAGATACCAGCGCGTTGGCCGTGGCGCTTCGAGCCGCACGCCGAGCTCTTCGATCAGCGGACGCGCAACGGCCAGCAACGCGGCCGCGTCTCCGTCGTCGAGCGCGAGGCTCGACGGATCGACAAGCACGAGGTGATCGTGCGCGATTTCGACGTGCACGGGTTCCACGCAGGCCCACGCCTGTGTGCCCGGGTCGCCGCCGTCCGCCAGCAGCATGTAGGGCGCGAGCGGTGCTTCGTCGGCGGCGTTGCCCTGGGTCGCGCCGAACTGGCGGGCCAGCCAGCGCTCGTGCGGCAGCGTGCGCTGGAAGTCTTCGCCGGTCACGCGCTCGACGAGGCTCGCGCGGGCGAGCAACTTTTCGAGCGCGGGACTGTCCAGGGTGTGCAGGGACGAGGCCGCATCGGCCGCCGACGGCAGCGCGAACGGAACGAGAAAATGGAGGCGTCGGTCGTGCATGATGGTGCGCATTGTATGGCAAACTGCGCGCGTGATCGGGCCGGCTGACGGCCCGATTGCGTCCGGCGACCGTTTTTTCGACCGCGCCCGGCCGGCGGGGCGCCGCCGGATGGCGGTCCGCCGCGGGCCGCCTCCCCGCCGTAACCAGCAGAAAGGATTCGCTTGAAACTTCCGTACGAATGGCAGATCGGCTGGCGCTACACGCGCGCCGGCAAACGCACGACCGGCAACGGCTTCATTTCCTTCATCGCCCTCGTTTCGATGCTCGGGATCGCGCTCGGCGTCGCGGCGCTGATCGTCGTGCTGTCGGTGATGAACGGCTTCCAGAAGGAAGTGCGCGACCGCATGCTGTCGGTGCTCGCGCACGTCGAGGTATTCTCGCCGACCGGCTCGATGCCCGACTGGCAACTGACCGCGCAGGAAGCGCGCCGCAATCCGCAGGTGATCGGCGCGGCGCCGTACGTCGACGCGCAGGCGCTGCTCACGCGCCAGGACGCGGTGAGCGGCGTGATGCTGCGCGGCGTCGAGCCGTCGCTCGAGCCGCAGGTGTCGGACATCGGCAAGGACATGAAGGCGGGCCAGTTGAGCGCGCTCGTACCCGGCCAGTTCGGCATCGTGCTGGGCGACGCGCTCGCCGGCAATCTCGGCGTGACGGTCGGCGACAAGGTCACGCTCGTCGCGCCCGAAGGCACGATCACGCCGGCCGGGATGATGCCGCGGCTCAAGCAGTTCACGGTTGTCGGCGTGTTCGAGTCGGGCCACTACGAATACGACAGCACGCTCGCGATGATCAACATCCGCGACGCGGAGGCGCTGTTCCGGATGACGGCGCCGACCGGCGTGCGGCTGAGGCTCACCGACATGCAGAAGGCGCCGCAGGTCGCGGTCGAGCTGTCGCATACGCTGTCGGGCAGCCTGTATATCCGCGACTGGACCCAGCAGAACAAGACGTGGTTCTCGGCCGTGCAGATCGAGAAGCGGATGATGTTCATCATCCTCACGCTGATCATCGCGGTGGCCGCATTCAACCTCGTGTCGTCGCTCGTGATGACCGTGACCAACAAGCAGGCCGACATCGCGATCCTGCGCACGCTCGGCGCGCAGCCGGGCTCGATCATGAAGATCTTCGTCGTGCAGGGCGTGACGATCGGCTTCGTCGGCACCGCGACGGGCGTCGCGCTCGGCTGCCTGATCGCGTGGAGCATTCCGTGGCTGATCCCGATGATCGAACATCTGTTCGGCGTGCAGTTCCTGCCGCCGTCGGTGTACTTCATCAGCGAGCTGCCGTCCGAGCTCGTCGCGAGCGACGTGATCAGGATCGGCCTCATCGCGTTCGCGCTGTCGGCCGTCGCGACGCTCTATCCGAGCTGGCGCGGCGCGAAGGTGAAGCCGGCGGAGGCGCTCCGCTATGAATGACCGCGCGACCGCATTCGCGGATTCACGACAACCCATCAGACAGGATTCGGCAGGTATGCAGGAATACGTGCTTCAGGCGCGCGGGATCACGAAGGCCTTCGTGCAGGGCGGCTTCAATGTGCAGGTGCTCAACAACACCGAGCTGACGGTGCGGCGCGGCGAGAAGCTCGCGGTCGTGGGTGCATCCGGTTCGGGCAAGAGCACGCTGCTGCACGTGCTGGGCGGCCTCGACGAGCCGAGCGCGGGCGAGGTGTCGCTGCTCGGCAAGCCGTTTACGCAGCTCGCCGAGCGCGAGCGCAACGAACTGCGCAATCGCGCGCTGGGCTTCGTCTACCAGTTCCATCACCTGCTGCCGGAATTCACCGCGCTCGACAACGTCGCGATGCCGCTGCGCATCCGCCGGATGACCACCGAGGACGCGCGCGAGCAGGCACAGGCGATGCTCGAGCGGGTCGGTCTCGGCCCGCGTGCGAAACACCGGCCGGGCGAGCTGTCGGGCGGCGAACGCCAGCGCGTCGCGATCGCGCGCGCACTGGTGACGAAGCCGGCGTGCGTACTCGCCGACGAACCGACCGGGAACCTCGATGGCGGGACGGCCGATACGGTGTTCAACCTGATGCTCGAATTGTCCGAGACGCTCGAAACGAGCTTCGTGATCGTCACGCACGATCCCGAGCTCGCTGCGCGCTGCGACCGCATCATGCGCCTGCGCGACGGCGTGCTGTACGAGGAGCCGGCGCTGCCGGTGTAAACGAACGTCCGCGTCGGGCTGCCGGTTGGTTCCGGCGCGGCAACCCGGGCGCAGGAAAGCCGACATGTGGATCGATACGCATTGCCATCTCGATGCCGCCGAATTCGACGCCGACCGCGACGCGGTCGCGCAGGCGGCGCGCGCGGCCGGCGTGTCGCGCATCGTGATCCCGAGCGTCGGGCGCGACAATTTCACGACGGTGCGCGAGTTGGCGCAGCGCACGCCGGGCGCGGTTTATGCACTCGGTATTCATCCGATGTTCACGCCGCATGCGCGCGACGCGGATCTTGACCGGCTGCGCATGGAGATCGAGGCGAGCATCGACGATCCGCGCTTCGTCGCGATCGGCGAAATCGGCCTGGACTACTTCGTGCCGGGGCTCGACGAAGGCCGGCAGCAATTCTTCTATCAGGGGCAGCTCGAGCTCGCACGCGAATTCGACTTGCCGGTGCTGTGCCACGTGCGCAAGTCGCAGGATCGCGTGCTCGCCGGGCTGCGCCGCTTCGGCGTGCGGCGCGGCATCGCGCATGCGTTCAACGGCAGTTTCCAGCAGGCCGATGCGTATCTCGCGCAAGGGCTGCATCTCGGCTTCGGCGGCAACGTGACCTTCGCACGCGCGTTGCAGATTCGCCGGCTCGCGACGCAATTGCCGGTCGAATCGATCGTCGTCGAGACGGACGCGCCCGACATCGCGCCCGAATGGGCGTACAAATCCCGCAACGCGCCCGACCAGGTGCCGCGCATCGGCGAAGTGCTTGCCGAACTGCGCGGGATCGACGCGCACGCACTGTCCCTATCCACAACGGCTAACGCGCTCGCCGCGTTGCCGCGCCTCACGCTTTCGTCCGCATAATCGTTGCCGGCAGGCGCCGGATTTGCAACGACGGCGCGGAATGGACGAGGAGGCGCGATGCGCGTGTGGTGGATCGCGTTCGCGCTCGGCGTCGTCGTGCTGCAGCGGCAGGCGGCGTTGCCGGGCGCGGGCGCCTGGGTGGCCGGCGCGGCCGTGCTCGTCGTCGTATGCGGCACGTCGTTCGCATGGTGTGCGCGACGCCGTCGGACACGCGCGACCAGCGCGCTGCGCTGGATGCTCTGCGCGAGCGCGGCGTGTGCGATCGGCTTCGGCTATGCAGCCGCACGCGCCGAGTGGCGGCTGCGCGATAGCCTTCCCGTCGAGCGGGAAGGGCGCGATATCGTCGTCACGGGCGTCATCCGCGGGTTGCCGGTGATCGACGACACGGGCGCGCGGCTGCTGTTCGCGGTTGAATCGAACGATGCGGGGCTACCCCGTTTCCCGCCGCTGATCCGGTTGTCGTGGGGCCCGCCGGCGGCACGCGATGCGATGCCAGCGTTGCGCGCCGCGCAGCGCTGGCGCCTGGTCGTGCGATTGAAGCGTCCGCATGCCGAGGCCAATCCCGGCGTGCGCGACAGCGAAGCGGCATGGCTGGCCGCCGGCATTCGTGCGATCGGCTACGTCGTGGCGCCGCAGCGCTCGGCGTTGCTCGATGCGCGCGCGTCGGGGTGGCACGCATCGATCGATCGGCTGCGCGACGCGCTGCGTACCCGTATCGGCGCAGTGCTGGGCAGCGATGCGCGTCATCGCGGCATCGTTACCGCGCTCGCGGTCGGAGATCAATCGGGCATCGGCGGCGACGACTGGCACGTGCTGCGCAGTACGGGCACGAGCCATCTGGTCGCGATCTCGGGCCTGCATGTCGGGCTCGTCGGCGCGATCGCGGGCGGGATCGTGTCGATGGTCTGGCGTCGCTTGCGCTGGCGGGGGCGAGCCGCGGCGCTCATGATGCCCGCACCCTGCGTGGCGTCTGTCGCGGCGCTGACGGCCGCCGCGGGCTACGCGGCGCTCGCCGGTTTCAACGTGCCGGCGCAGCGCGCGTGGTGGATGATCGCGGCCGCTGCGGCTGCGTTTCTCGCCGGGCGCAGCGTGCCGACCTCCGCGATGCTGTGCGCGGCGCTCGGCGGCGTGCTGCTTGCCGATCCATGGGCCGTGCTGTCGGCCGGATTCTGGCTGTCGTTCGGTGCGGTCGCAGTGATCCTGATGGCTTTGGCGGGTTGGCGTGCGGGGCGCGAATTCGACGGCGGCGATGGCGATGACGGCATGATCGATGGCGCTGCAACGACCGGTCGCCGGGGCCGGCTGAGGGCATGGGGCGCGCGCGCCATGCGCCGTATCGCCGAGGCAACGCGCGTGCAGTACGCGGTGACGATCGGCCTCGCGCCGCTGACGGCCGCGTGGTTCGCGCAGATGTCGGTCTCGGGCCCTGTCGGCAATGCGTTTGCGATTCCGTGGGTCAGCTCGGTCGTGACACCGATCGTGCTGGCCGGTCTCGGGCTGCCCGCACCGCTCGACGCGTATGCGTTCCGGCTCGCGCACGCGGCGCTCGAACCGATGATGGCGCTGCTCGGGCGCCTCGCCGACTGGCCGGCAGGCGTGTTTTGGCTGCGCATGCCCGACTGGCCGGTGCTGGCGGTTGCATGCGTGGGCGTGGCCTGGGCGCTGATGCCGCGCGGCTGGCCGCTGCGCTGGGCGGCGCCGCTCACCTGGCTGCCCCTCGTTGCACCGGCACCCGATGTGCCGCCGCAGGGCGGCTTCCGGCTGACCGTGTTCGATGTCGGGCAGGGCGCGTCGGTGCTGGTCGAGACCGCGCGCCGGGTCCTGCTGTTCGATGCGGGGCCGGGGGCGGAGTCGACCCATGCCGGCACGCGGATCGTCGCGCCGGCGCTGCGGGCGCGCGCGATCCGCACGATCGATTCGCTCGTGCTCAGCCATGCGGACGCCGATCACACGGGCGGCGCGGCGGCCGTTTATGCGGCAACCGAGGTCCGTCAGGTGCTCGCCGGCATTGCATTGCAACACCGGCTGTGGCGCGATGCGGAAGCGGCCGGCGTGACCGATCGTCTGCGTTGCGCGGCCGGGCAGCGCTGGATATGGGACGGTGTCGTCTTCACGATGCTCTGGCCGCCGGGCGAGGTGCGATCGGGCAGGTCGAACGGACAGTCGTGCGTGCTGCGCGTCGACGCGGGCGGCACGTCCGCGCTGCTGACGGGCGACATCGAGGCGAGCGCCGAACGCCGGCTCGTGGCCGACGCGCGCGACGCGCTGGCCGCGCAGATCCTCGTCGTTGCGCACCACGGCAGCCGTACGTCGTCGGTCGAGCCTTTCCTCGATTCGGTCGGGCCGCGCGTCGCGGTATTTCCTGTAGGCTATCGCAATCGCTTCGGGCATCCGCACCGGACGGTCCTGGCGCGCTACGAAGCGCGCGGGATCCCGCTGCCGCGTACCGATCGCGACGGGGCCGTACGGTTCGACGTCGCGCCCGATGGCGGCAGCTTCGTGTTCGAGCGTTATCGCGATGCGCAGCGGCGGTACTGGATGGATCGGTGACGGCTCACGCAGGGAAGAACGTGGTGCCGCGCGGCGAAGCACAGCTGAGGCCGGATGCGAGGCACGGGATCGGGGCACGTGCCGAAGCCCCCGCTCCGGTCGGCCGCGAAGCATTGGACGGAAGCAAGTGCTGAAGCACTCACTCCCGTCGACAAAGGAGACATCGGCTTTTGAAGGACATCCTCCATTTCTCGCATGCGAACGGTTTTCCGGCATCGACGTACCGGACGATCTTCGCGGAACTGGCCGACGACTACGAACTGCGCTACATCGAGCGCATCGGTCACGATCGCCGCTACCCGGTGACGCGCGACTGGCCGCATCTCGTCGAGCAACTGCTCGACGACATCGGCAGCCGCTACGAGCGTCCGGTGTGGCTCGTCGGCCATTCGCTCGGCGGTTACCTGTCGCTGATGGCCGCGCTGAAAAAGCCGCAATGGGTGCGCGGCGTGGTGATGATCGATTCCCCGATCATCGCGGGCTGGCGCTCCGGCGCGCTGCGTGCGAGCCAGTGGGCGGGGCTCGACGAGCGGCTGTCGCCGGCCGCGGCGACCCGCAACCGGCGCACGCGCTGGGTCAGCCGCGATGAAGTGTGGCGGCACTTTCACGACAAGCCGGCGTTCGCCCGCTGGGACGAACGGATGCTGTCCGACTACATCGATCACGGCATTCCGCAGGCGGGCGCCGACGGCGAACGCGCGCTCGCCTTCGACCGGCAGATCGAATACCTGATCTACCGGACGTTGCCGCACACGCTCGGCCCGCGGCTCGCGCACGGCTCGCCGGTGCCGCTCGGCTTTCTTGCCGGGACGCGCTCGCGCGAAGTGCGCCAGGTCGGACTCGATGCGACGCGCCGCGCGGCACGCGGGCGCATCGAATGGCTCGAGGGCAGCCACCTGTTCCCGATGGAGCGGCCGATCGAGACGGCCCGCGCATTGCAGCGGATGCTGAATTCGCTGAAAGCGGAAGAGGGCGGCCTGCCGCGCGACAGCATGGCGCTCGCGAAGAGCGCCTGACGCATCGGCCGGCGCACCGGGCTCGCGGGTGCGGTTGCACCGACCGGCCGGCCGGTTCGCCCGGCCGCGCACGGCCGGTGCGGCGCCGCGCGAAGGGGCGGGATCATCGCGTCAATTGCTGAGAGAAGGGCGGGCTTTACGGTATAATCCGTTTTTCCCGCGAGCATCCAGCGATGACCAAATATGTTTTCGTCACCGGCGGCGTAGTTTCTTCCCTCGGCAAGGGTATTGCCGCCGCCTCTCTCGCCGCGATCCTCGAATCGCGCGGTCTGAAAGTCACCCTCCTCAAACTCGATCCCTACATCAACGTCGACCCCGGCACGATGAGTCCGTTTCAGCACGGCGAAGTGTTCGTGACGGAAGATGGGGCGGAGACTGACCTCGACCTCGGCCACTACGAGCGCTTCATCAGCACGAAGATGCGCAAGGCCAACAACTTCACGACCGGCCAGATCTACGAATCGGTGATCCGCAAGGAGCGCCGCGGCGACTATCTCGGCAAGACCGTGCAGGTGATTCCGCACATCACGAACGAAATCCAGGCGTTCATCGAGCGCGGGGCGGCATCGGCCACCTGCGGCGAACCGGACGTCGCGATCGTCGAGATCGGCGGCACGGTCGGCGACATCGAGTCGCTGCCGTTCCTCGAAGCCGCCCGCCAGATGAGCCTGCGCCTCGGCCGCAACAGCGCGTGCTTCGTGCACCTGACGCTCGTGCCGTACGTCGCGACGGCCGGCGAACTGAAGACGAAACCGACCCAGCACAGCGTGCAGAAGCTGCGCGAGATCGGCATCCTGCCGCACGTGCTGCTGTGCCGCGCGGACCGCCGCATCCCCGACGACGAATCGAAGAAGATCTCGATGTTCTCGAACGTGCCCGAAGACGCCGTGATCTCGGTGTGGGACGCCGACAGCATCTACAAGATCCCGCAGATGCTGCACGATCAGGGCCTCGACCGGATCATCTGCGACGAACTGAAGCTGTCGCCGAAGGACGCCGACCTGAGCATGTGGGCGGAACTCGTCGAGAAGCTCGAGAACCCGAAGCACGAAGTGACGATCGGCATGGTCGGCAAGTACGTCGATCTGACCGAGTCGTACAAGTCGCTGATCGAAGCGCTGCGTCACGCGTCGCTGCACACGGCGACCAAGGTCAACATCGAGTACATCGACTCGGAAGAGATCGAGGCGAACGGTGTCGACAGCCTGAAGCATCTCGACGCCGTGCTGGTGCCGGGCGGTTTCGGCCGTCGCGGCACGGAAGGCAAGATCGCCGCGATCCGCTATGCGCGTGAAGCGAAGGTGCCGTACCTCGGCATCTGTCTCGGCATGCAGCTCGCGGTGATCGAATTCGCACGCGACGTCGTCGGCCTGAAGCAGGCGAACAGCACGGAATTCGATCCGGAAACGCCGGAACGCGTGGTCGCGCTGATCACCGAGTGGTACGACCGCGACGGCAAGGTCGAGACGCGCACCGAGGAATCCGATCTCGGTGGCACGATGCGCCTCGGCTCGCAACGCTGCCCGATCAAGCCGGGCACGATGGCCGAAGAGATCTATGGCAAGGACGTGAACGAGCGCCATCGCCACCGTTATGAAGTCAATAACCGCTTCGTGCCCCAGCTCGAAGCCGGCGGCCTTATCATCAGCGCCCGTACCCCGAGCGAGGACCTGCCGGAAATGATGGAACTGCCGCGTTCGGTGCATCCATGGTTCGTCGGCGTCCAGTTCCACCCGGAATTCACGTCCACGCCGCGTGATGGCCATCCTCTGTTCAAGTCGTTCGTCGAAGCTGCGCTTGCCAACAAGCAGGCGCGCGGAGTGAAAGCATGAAGCTGTGCGATTTCGAGGTCGGTCTCGACCAGCCTTTCTTCCTGATCGCGGGTACCTGCGTCGTCGAATCTGAGCAAATGACGATCGACACGGCCGGCCGCCTGAAGGAAATCTGCGAGAAGCTGAACGTTCCGTTCATCTACAAGTCGTCTTACGACAAGGCGAATCGCAGCTCGGGCAAGTCGTTTCGCGGCCTCGGAATGGACGAGGGTCTGCGGATCCTCGGCGAGGTGAAGCGCCAGCTCGGCCTGCCGGTGCTGACCGACGTGCACTCGATCGACGAGATCGAGCAGGTCGCGTCGGTCGTCGACGTGCTGCAGACGCCCGCGTTCCTGTGCCGCCAGACCGACTTCATCCATGCGTGCGCGCGCTCGGGCAAGCCCGTCAACATCAAGAAGGGCCAGTTCCTCGCGCCGCACGACATGAAGAACGTGATCGACAAGGCGCGCGACGCAGCGCGTGACGCCGGTCTGTCGGAAGACCGCTTCATGGCGTGCGAGCGCGGCGTTTCGTTCGGCTACAACAACCTCGTGTCCGACATGCGTTCGCTCGCGATCATGCGCGAGACGAGCGCGCCGGTCGTGTTCGATGCGACCCATTCGGTGCAGTTGCCGGGCGGGCAGGGCACGAGCTCGGGTGGCCAGCGCGAATTCGTGCCGGTGCTCGCACGTGCTGCGGTCGCGACGGGCGTCGCGGGCCTGTTCATGGAGACGCACCCGAATCCGGCCGAAGCGAAGTCGGACGGCCCAAACGCGGTACCGCTGAACCGGATGAGCGCGTTGCTGGAGACCCTCGTCACGCTCGACCAGGCGGTGAAGCGCAATCCGTTCCTGGAAAACGATTTCAACTAAAGATCGAATGAACCTTGCGGCGGCTTCGCACGTCTGTAGCGAAAGCGCTTCCTGTGTGCGCGCCGTCGCAGTTTGAAGAATCCATCGTCATTCTCAGAGGAAACCCATGAGTGCAATCGTAGATATCATCGGCCGCGAGATTCTGGATTCGCGCGGCAACCCCACCGTCGAATGCGACGTGCTGCTCGAATCGGGCACGATGGGCCGCGCGGCGGTCCCGTCGGGTGCGTCCACAGGCTCGCGTGAAGCCATCGAACTGCGCGACGGCGAAGCCGGCCGGTACAACGGCAAGGGTGTGCTGAAGGCAGTCGAGCACATCAACACCGAAATCTCCGAAGCCATCATGGGCCTCGACGCGTCGGAACAGGCGTTCCTCGACAAGACGCTGCTCGAGCTGGACGGCACCGACAACAAGTCGCGTCTCGGCGCGAATGCGATGCTGGCCGTGTCGATGGCCGTCGCGAAGGCTGCTGCCGAAGAGGCAGGCCTGCCGCTGTACCGCTACTTCGGCGGTTCGGGTGCGATGCAACTGCCGGTGCCGATGATGAACATCGTCAACGGCGGCGCGCACGCGAACAACAGCCTCGACATCCAGGAATTCATGATCGTTCCGGTCAGCCAGCCGACGTTCCGTGAAGCACTGCGTTGCGGCGCGGAAGTGTTCCATGCGCTGAAGAAGATCCTGAGCGACCGCGGCATGAGCACCGCAGTCGGCGACGAAGGCGGTTTCGCACCGAACTTCGGCAGCAACGACGAGTGCCTGTCGACGATCCTGCAGGCGATCGAGAAGGCTGGCTACCGTGCGGGCGAAGACGTGCTGCTCGCGCTCGACTGCGCAGCTTCCGAGTTCTACCACGACGGCAAATACCAGCTCGCGGGTGAAGGCCTGCAGCTGTCGTCGGCCGAATTCACCGACTACCTCGCCACGCTCGCCGACAAGTTCCCGATCGTGTCGATCGAAGACGGCATGCACGAAAGTGACTGGGACGGCTGGAAGCTGCTGACCGATCGCCTCGGCAAGAAGGTGCAACTGGTCGGCGACGACCTGTTCGTCACGAACACGCGCATCCTGAAGGAAGGCATCGAGAAGGGCATCGCCAACTCGATCCTGATCAAGATCAACCAGATCGGCACGCTGACCGAAACGTTCGCGGCCATCGAGATGGCGAAGCGCGCGGGCTACACGGCCGTGATCTCGCACCGCTCGGGCGAAACGGAAGATTCGACGATCGCGGACATCGCGGTCGGCCTGAATGCCGGTCAGATCAAGACGGGTTCGCTGTCGCGCAGCGACCGCATCTCGAAGTACAACCAGCTGCTGCGCATCGAGGAAGATCTCGGCGATATCGCGAGCTACCCGGGCAAATCGGCTTTCTATAACCTGCGCTAACGCGCTACTATCGGGTTCGTCATCTCGACGCCGCTCTGTGCATGTCGCGCGGAGCGGCGCTTCTTATATCTGCGTTTCTTACATGCGGCTTGTCACTGTCGTCCTGATTGCCTTGCTGGCGCTCATTCAGTACCCCCTATGGTGGGGACACGGCGGCTGGCTGCGGGTGCACGAATTGCGTCAGCAGCTTGACGATCAGCTCCAGAAGAATGCGGACGAGAAGTTGCGCAACGAGCGGATCGCCGGCGAAGTGCAGGATCTGCAAAGCGGCACCGCGGCTATCGAGGAGCGTGCGCGCTACGAGATGGGCATGGTCAAGGACGGCGAAGTATTCGTGCAGTTCGTGTCGCCGAATGCACCGGCCGGCCCGCTGAACAATGCGCCGGCAAGCACCTCGATACGCGCGGACGTATCTGCGGCGCCCGTGCGCGTCGTGCCGAACCCTCAGCCGATGGCGAGATCGTCGCGGCATCACGGCGAGAAGGGCAAGGCCGCTCATCACTGAGCGAAGCAGTCCGAATCATTGAAAAAGCGCGGGAAATACCGCGCTTTTTTATTTCCCGGCAGTCGTCAATCGACCCGGCGAAGCATTACCACCACCAGCCCGGATAGCCGTAACCGTAGCCGATGCCGGTTCCCCACCGGTTTCCCCATCCGCCGTAATAGCCGCCATAGATCGTCACGGGCGGCGGCGAGTAATACGCCCACGCGCGTGCGGCCGCCTCGGCCGCCATTGCATTGCTCTGTTCGCGCAGCACCTGCTTGTCGATCTCGTCGTAGCGTTTGCGCTCGGCGCTCGACAACGCGGGCGGTTGGCCACCCGATGCGCCCGGTTCGGGCAGGCGGCTCAGGATAGTGGACGTGGGCTGGACCGCGCAGCCGGCGAGCGCGAGCGTGCCGGCGACGACAGCGGTCAGGACGACGGAGCGGAACGGGTAATCCATGTATCTCTCCAGCAGCCCGCCGACGGCGGGAAGCGGCTTGCACCGAAGGCCGGGCCTGCGGCGCCTGAGCCGTGCGTGCGACGCTTGTGCGTCATTATGCGCCCGCACTCGCACCCGCACCCGCACCCGCACCCGCACCCGCACCCGCATCGCAGGCGCGGGCGCGCGTCAGTGACGCTGCTCGGTCGCGGGCGTGATGCCGGTTGCGAGCTCCGGTGCGGCGAACAACTGCGCGACGTCGACCGGGTCGAACTCGTAGCGCTGGTTGCAGAACTCGCAGTGGATTTCGACGTGGCCGCGCTCGACGATCACGCTGTCGACTTCGTCGCGGCCGAGCATGCGCAGCATCGCGCCGACCTTCTCGCGCGAGCACGAGCACTGGAAGCGTGCACCGGTCGGCTCGAAGTGCTGCACGTTTTCCTGCCAGAACAGCCGCCGGAACACGACTTCGGGTTCGACCTCGAGCAGTTCCTTCGCGGACAGCGTGCCGCCGAGCGTGCAGACACGCTCCCACGTGTCGGCGTCCGTCTCGGCGTTGCGCGGCACGATGCCGCCGTCGCCCGGCAGCTTCTGCAGCAGCATGCCGACCGCGCGATCGCGATCGGCTGCAAGCCACAGCCGTGTGTCGAGCTGCTCCGAGTGGTGCATGTAATGCTCGAGCACCTGGGAAACCGATTCGTGCGGACCGTCGACGCCGTTCAGCGGGACGATGCCCTGGTAGGGTTGCTGGCCCGGCAGCTTGTCGGCCGGGTCGAGCGTGATCACGCAACGGCCGTGGCCGCTCGCGTTGACGAGCGACGCGAAGCTCGTGTCGTCGCCGATCGTCTGGGCCGAGTCGCCGGCGAACTTGGCCGTGGCCCGTATCGACAGATCCGAACTGCACTGGACGACCAGCATCTGGACCGGCCCGTCGCCGAAGATCTGCATGATCAGGGTGCCGTGAAATTTCAGGTTCGCGGACAGCAGCGCGCACGCGGCCATCATCTCGCCGAGCACGGTGCGCACCGGGGCAGGGTAGTCGCGGCGCGCGAGCACCTCTTGCCACGTGTTGCGCAGCGAAACGATCTCGCCGCGCACCGGTGCCGAATTGAACATGAATTTCTGTAACTGGTCGCTCACTCTTCTTCCTTGAAATCCGTGCGAATCACCCGATCCGCACGAGTTGCTCCTTGAAATGCGCACGCCGCTCGACGTACGTTTTCGCATTTGCGCGCAGCCGCGCGATGTCGTCTGCCGACAGCTCGCGTACGACTTTCGCCGGTGCGCCGAGAATCAGCGAATTGTCCGGGAACGTCTTGCCTTCCGTCACGACCGCGCCGGCACCTACCAGACAGTTGCGGCCGATTACCGCTCCATTCAAGACCACTGCCTGAATGCCGATCAGCGAACCCTCGCCGATCGTGCACCCGTGCAGCATCGCCTGGTGCCCGATCGTCACGTTTTCGGCAATCGTCAGGGGAAAGCCGGGGTCCGTATGCAGTACCGCGCCTTCCTGGACGTTGCTGCCGACGCCGACGGTAATCGTCTCGTTGTCGCCGCGAATCGTCGCGCCGAACCATACGCTCGCATTCTCCTCGAGCACGACCTTGCCGATGATGGCCGCCGTATCGGCGACGAACACGCTTTCGTGGATCGTCGGGGCCGTATCGCCCAGTTTGTAGATCGTCACGGAGTCTCCTGGTCTCTTCGATGATGGGCGCCGGTACAATGGCGCGTCTGGCGTGCCCGGCGCGTTGCGTCGCGGCACAAACGCATATTGTAAACCGTCGCGCGCGTGCGCTCCCGCGATGCGGGCGGGCGGTGTCCCGGTCTGATGAACATGGAGTCTTCTTCTGCTGCTGCCGTGCCGGCCTGCATGCGCCGCTTTGCGCTCGATGCGCTGCAGATGTCCGAGCCTGCCGCGAAGGCCGCGCAGGTACGCGCGCTGTACGACTCATTGCTGGCCGGACGGGCCGCGATCTCGCCGTTGCTCGACCTGAGCGAGCCGGCCGGGCTGCCCGGGCGTCCGGCGTGCCCGCCGCTCGTCGAGCCGCGCCAGCTTGAGCGGCGCAGCATGCGCTCGCCAGCCGGGCGCGCGGTGTTGCTGCACGCGCTCGCCCATATCGAATTCAACGCGATCAACCTCGCGCTCGACGCGGTGTGGCGCTTTCGCGGGTTGCCGGACGCTTTTTATGCGGACTGGCTGAAGGTCGCGGCCGAGGAGGCCTATCACTTCACGCTGCTGTCCGATCGGCTTGCCGCGTTCGGACACGGGTACGGCGACTTTCCCGCCCACAACGGACTGTGGGACATGTGCGAACGGACCAAGGCCGACGTGCTCGCGCGCATGGCGCTCGTGCCGCGCACGCTCGAGGCGCGTGGACTCGACGCGTCGCCGCCCATCCGCGCGCGGCTCGTGCAGGCGGGCGACGATGCATCGGCGGCGATTCTCGATGTGATCCTGCGCGACGAAATCGGCCATGTCGCGATCGGGAACCGCTGGTTCCGGCACCTGTGCGACGAGGCGGGGCGCGATCCGGTACCGGCTTACCGCGAGCTCGCCGCGCAATACCATGCGCCGCGGCTGCGTGGTCCGTTCAATTTCGACGCGCGCCGTACCGCGGGATTCGAGCAGGCGGAACTGGACGAACTCGCCGCGCAGGATGGCGCGGACGCGGGAGCCGGGAAGGCTGCGGACTAGCGTGGGCCGCCGGCGCGCCCGACGGCAATCGTCGGCGCCGGCCACCGCTTCATCGCGCCTTGGGTGCGTTGCCGCTAGAGACCCGCCTCCACTGCCGAGTGCCGGAACAAAGGCGTCGCCGCTATAATCGAACGACCATTCTTTTTTTGGGCGGCTGCAATGAATGCCTCGAGTTCTGTTTCCGACTTCGTCACGGTCCGCGGCGTCCGGCTGCATGTGCGGCGCTGGGGCCGGCCTGACGCGCCTACGCTCTTCATGCTGCACGGCTGGATGGACGTCGCGGCATCGTTTCAGTTCGTCGTCGACGCGCTCGCCGGCGACTGGCAGGTGATCGCGCCGGATGCGCGCGGCTTCGGCCTGTCCGACTGGCCGGTCGCGCGGCAGGGTGGCGGCCATTACTGGTTTCACGAGTACCTGGGCGATCTCGACGCGCTTCTGGACCACTATGCGCCGACCGGCGAAGTCAACCTGGTCGGGCACAGCATGGGGGCGAACGTCGTGTGCCTGTACGCGGGTGCACGGCCGGAGCGGGTGCGGCGCGTGGTCGATCTCGAAGGGTTCGGGCTTGCGCCGGCGCGAGCCGAGCAGGCGCCGCGCCGTCTGCGCGGCTGGCTCGACGAACTGCGCGAGCCGCCGGTGCTGCGCCCGTACGCGTCGCTCGACGAGGTCGCGGCCCGGCTGACCAAGACCAATCCGCGGCTCGATCCGCGTCGGGCCTCGTTTCTCGCCGCTCACTGGTCGAAGCGTGGCGACGACGGCCTGTATCACCTGCTGGCGGACCCGGCGCACAAGATGGCGGGTCCGATGCTGTACCGCCTCGACGAGGTGATGGCCGTCTGGACGAAGGTGCGCGCGAAGGTGCTGCACGTCGAGGCCGTCAATTCGCCGACGCTCGCGTACCTTGCCGGCGACATCCCGTTGCCGGAGTTCAAGGCCCGCTTCAGCGCGTTCCCGGACTGGCGCGAAAAGCTCGTCGAAGATGCCGGTCACATGGTCCATCACGACCAGCCCGAGCAGATCGCGGCGCTGATCGAGGCGTTCTGCGCATAGGCCGGCGGCGGCGGCGGCGGGGCAGGCGGGCGGCGGAATTGTCGCGTTGCAGTAGAATGAAGCTTCACCTGCCATACCGACAATGAACGCTGATCTCCACTGCCATTCGAATGTTTCCGACGGGTTGCTGTCGCCTGCCGACGTCGCGCGCCGCGCCCATGCCGGCGGCGTGACCCTGTGGGCGCTGACCGACCACGACGAAATCGGCGGCCAGGCGGCGGCGCGAAGCGAGGCGGAAGCACTCGGTATGCGTTACCTGAGCGGCGTCGAGATTTCGGTCACGTGGGCGTCGCGCACCGTGCACATCGTCGGGCTGAACATCGATCCTTCGAGCCCGACGCTCGTCGACGGCCTTTATCGCACGCGCCACGGCCGTGCCGCGCGTGCGCAGGCGATCGCCGCGCAGCTCGAGACGCTCGGCATTTCGGGCGCGTACGAAGGCGCGCTGAAGTACGTATCGAATCCCGACCTGATCTCGCGCACCCACTTCGCGCGCTTTCTCGTCGAGAACGGCCACGCCGCATCGACCTCCGACGTGTTCGACCGCCTGCTCGGCGACGGCAAGCCGGGTTTCGTTCCGCACCGCTGGGCGACGCTGCCCGACGCGGTTGCATGGATCCGTGCCGCGGGCGGCGAGGCCGTGGTCGCGCACCCGGGCCGCTACCGCTATACGCCGGTCGAATTCGACGCATTCTTCGGCGAATTCATCGATCTCGGCGGCCGCGCGATCGAGGTCATCACGGGCAGCCACACGCCCGACCAGTACCGCGAATACGCGGACGTCGCGCGCCGCTTCGGCTTCGAAGTGTCGCGCGGCTCGGATTTTCATGCGCCGGGTGAGGGCCGTATCGAGCTCGGCAGCCTGCCGCCGTTGCCGCCCGACCTGAAACCGGTCTGGGTGCGCTGGCTCTGACCCGAACCGGCCGTCCGCCGTTCGTGTTGCCGTCGACGCGCGCATCCGACTTTTCCCTCTTTACGTACCCCCATGTCCCAGTTCTTCAGGATTCATCCGGATAATCCGCAGCCGCGCCTGATCAATCAGGCTGCGGAGATCGTCAACAAGGGCGGCGTCATCGCGATACCGACCGATTCGAGCTATGCGCTCGCGTGCCATCTCGACGACAAGGATGCGGTCGAGCGGGTGCGCCGCATCCGCGGCCTCGACGAGAAGCAGCACCTGTCGCTGCTCGTGCGCGACCTGTCGGAGCTGGCCAATTTCGCGATGGTGGACAACCGCCAGTACCGGCAGATCAAGTCGGTGACGCCGGGCCCGTACGTATTCATCCTGCAGGCGACGAAGGAAGTGCCGCGCCGGCTGTCGCACCCTTCGCGCAAGACGATCGGGCTGCGTGTGCCCGATCACGCGATCACGCTCGCGCTGCTCGAGTCGCTCGGCCAGCCGCTGCTCGGTACGACGCTGATCCTGCCGCCCGACGACGAGCCGCTCAACGACCCCGAGGACATTCGCGCGCGGCTCGAGAAGCAGGTCGATCTCGTGATCGACGGTGGCGCGTGCCCGCGCGAGCCGTCGACGGTGATAGACCTGACGGGCGACGAGCCACAACTCGTGCGCGCGGGGCGCGGTGCACTCCAACCGTTCGGCCTCTCGGCCGCGTAAGCGCGCCGTTCATTTTTTGCGCGAATGCGCTTGTTACAATAACGCGATATGGATGCTTCCCTGATACAGACCATCGCCGTCTACGCGCTGCCCGTGATCTTCGCGATCACGCTGCACGAGGCCGCGCACGGCTACGCCGCGCGCCTGCTCGGCGACAACACCGCCTACATGATGGGGCGCGTGTCGTTCAACCCGATGCGCCACATCGATCCGATCGGCACGATCGCGATCCCGCTCGCGATGTATTTCCTGACCGGCGGCGCTTTCCTGTTCGGCTATGCGAAGCCGGTGCCGGTATCGTTCCGAAACCTGCGCGATCCGCGCTGGGGCAGCCTGTGGGTGTCGCTCGCGGGCCCCGCCTGCAATTTCGTGCAGGCGCTGATCTGGGGCGTGCTGAGCGTCGTGCTTGCAGCGACCGGTATCGACGAACCGTTCTTCACGCGGATGGCGTACGCCGGCGTCAGCGCCAACCTCGTGCTCGGCGTGCTGAACCTGTTCCCGCTGCCGCCGCTCGACGGCGGCCGCATACTGGCGGCGCTGCTGCCGCCGAAGCAATCGATCGCGCTGTCGCGCATCGAGCCGTACGGTTTCATCATCGTCCTCGTGCTGGTCGCGACGGGCGTGCTGACGAACTTCTGGCTGCGTCCGCTCGTGAACGCCGCCGCCGGCATCCTGAGTGCCATCCTGTCTCCATTCGCCTCGCTTTTCTAACGACAATCATGTTCCCAGATCGTATTTTCTCCGGCATGCGACCCACCGGGTCGCTGCACCTCGGCCACTACCACGGCGTGCTGAAAAACTGGGTGAAGCTGCAGTCCGAGTACCCGTGTTTCTTCTGCGTGGTCGACTGGCATGCGCTGACGACGCACTATGAAACGCCCGAGGTCATCGAGAAGAACGTGTGGGACGTGCTGATCGACTGGCTCGCGTCCGGCATCGATCCGGCGCAGGCGACGCTGTTCATCCAGAGCAAGGTGCCCGAGCATGCAGAGCTCGCGCTGCTGCTGGGCATGAGCACGCCGCTCGGCTGGCTCGAGCGCGTGCCGACCTACAAGGAGCAGATGGAGAAGCTGAAGGACAAGGATCTGTCGACCTATGGGTTCCTCGGCTACCCGGTGCTGATGGCGGCCGACATCCTGCTGTATCGCGGCTCGCTCGTGCCGGTCGGTGAAGACCAGGTGCCGCACGTCGAGATGACGCGCGAGATCGCGCGCCGCTTCAACTACCTGTACGGCCGCGAGCCGGGCTTCGAGGAGAAGGCGCTCGAAGCCGCGAAGAAGCTCGGCGGCAAGCGCGCGAAGCTCTATCACGAACTGCGCAATGCATACCAACAGGAGGGCGACGACGAGGCGCTCGAACAGGCGCGCGCGATGCTGCACGAATCGCAGAGCCTGTCGATGAGCGACCGCGAACGCCTGTTCGGGTACCTCGAGGGCGCGCGCAAGATCATCCTGGTCGAGCCGCAGGCACTGCTGACCGAAGCGTCCCGGATGCCGGGCCTCGACGGCCAGAAGATGTCGAAGTCGTACGGCAACACGATCGGCCTGCGCGAAGACGCGGAGACGATCACGAAAAAGGTCCGCACGATGCCGACCGATCCGGCGCGCGTGCGCCGCACCGATCCGGGCGACCCCGACAAGTGCCCGGTGTGGCAGCTCCATCAGGTCTATACCGACGAAACGACGCACGACTGGGTGCAGAAGGGCTGCCGCTCGGCGGGCATCGGCTGCCTCGACTGCAAGCAGCCGGTCGTCGAAGGGATCCTGCGCGAACAGCAACCGATGCTCGAGCGCGCGCAGAAGTACATGGACGATCCGTCGCTGCTGCGTGCGATCGTCGCGGACGGCTGCGACAAGGCGCGCAAGCACGCGGTCGAGACGATGCGCGACGTGCGCGACGCGATGGGCCTGTCGTATACCTGAGCTGGCGGCATGCGCGAACCTGTCATTGCCGCCGCGGGCGGCCACGTCGCCCAGACCGAGCCGTCGCGCTGGGTCGCCCGGTGGTCCGGGCTCGTTCCGGCAGGCGGCGCGGTGCTCGACGTCGCTGCGGGCGGCGGCCGCCACGCACGCTGGTTCGCGTCGCGCGGGCATCCGGTCGTTGCAGTCGACCGTGACCCGGCCGCGCTCGCCGTATTGCGCGCGATTCCTGGTGTCGACGTGCGCGAAGCCGATCTCGAGGGCGCGCCATGGCCGCTGCCGGCCGAGCAGTCGTTCTCGGCCGTGATTGTCACCCATTATCTGCATCGTCCGCTCTGGCCCCATCTGCTTGACGCATTGGCGCCGGGCGGCGTGCTGATCTACGAAACCTTCGCGCAAGGAAACGAAACGGTCGGCAAACCGTCCAATCCCGCGTTCCTGCTCGCTCCTGGCGAGTTGCTGGACGCGGTGCGCGGCCGCCTGCGGGTGGTTGCGTACGAGGACGGTTTTGTTGCCGCGCCGCGCGAGGCATTCGCTCAGCGCATCTGCGCGGTACGCGAGGGCGCGACCCCGACGGCGGGGGCGGGAATTCCACGTTACGAACTGCCCGGCTAATCCGCTACAATCTCAACGTTTACCGGTACATCAATCAATCGCGTTTCATGGCTAACGGCACCCAAGACGGCATTCAAATCCGCGGCAGCATCCCCGCGATCGTCACCCCGATGCTCGAAGACGGCAGTCTCGATCTGCCGGCGTTCCGCAAACTGATCGACTGGCATATCGAGGAAGGCACCGATGCGCTCGTCGTGGTCGGCACGAGCGGCGAGTCGGCAACGCTCAGCGTCGAAGAGCACATCCTGATGATCCGCACGGCGGTCGAGCATGCGGCGAAGCGCATCCCGATCATCGCCGGCGCGGGCGGCAACTCGACGGCGGAGGCAATCGAGCTGACGAAGCACGCGCAGGCCGTCGGCGCCGACGCGACGCTGCAGGTCGTGCCTTACTACAACAAGCCCACGCAGGAAGGGATGTACCGGCACTTCAAGACGATCGCGGAAGCGGTCGACCTGCCGGTGATCCTGTACAACGTGCCGGGCCGTACGGTCGCCGATATGGCGCACGAGACGACGCTGCGCCTCGCGCAGGTGCCAGGCATCATCGGCGTGAAGGAAGCGACGGGCAACATCGATCGCGCCGCGCACCTGATCAAGGCCGCGCCGAAGCATTTCGCGATCTACAGCGGCGACGATCCGACTGCGATCGCGCTGATGCTGCTTGGCGGCCACGGCAACATTTCGGTGACGGCAAACGTCGCGCCGCGCGCGATGAGCGACCTGTGCCGCGCGGCGCTGGCCGGCGACGTCGCAACGGCGCGCGAACTGCACATGAAGCTGCTGTCGCTGCACAAGAACCTGTTCATCGAGGCGAACCCGATTCCGGTGAAATGGGCGCTGCAGGCGATGGGCAAGATGCAGGGCGGCATTCGCCTGCCGCTCACGCCGCTCGACGAGCGCTGCCACGATGTCGTGCGTTCGGCCCTCGTCGAGGCCGGCGTCCTCGCCTGATGCCGAGGCGGCCGCGTCCTGCGGCCGCCGGCTCGACCCCTCATCAACCCGCACCGGCCGGCTCCGTCCGGCGCCGCTCCTGACGAGCGTTCTAGCAAGACGAAGGATTTCATGAAACGTTTCGCCTTTTCCTCTCGCGCCATCCAGGTTTCAGTGGTGGCGCTGGCGCTGGGCGCGCTCGCCGGCTGCGATACGCTGAACGACTACCTGGCCCCTGACCGGGTCAACTACAAGAACACGGGTTCGGCGCCGCCGCTCGCGGTGCCGAGCGACCTGAAGCCCGTGCCGACGACGCAGCAGTTCGTTGCGCCGCCGACCAACGCCGGCCTCGGCACGCTGCCGCCGCGGGCGACGACGACCGCCGGCAACGCTACCGACGGCGTCCCGAACGCACAGGATCCGCTCGGCATGCATATCGAGCGCGATGGCGACCACCGCTGGCTTGTCGTGGACGGGCGCACGCCCGAGCAGCTGTGGCCGATCCTGAAGGAATTCTGGCAGGAAAACGGCTTCTCGCTGAAGACCGACGCGCCGTCGACCGGCATCATGGCCACCGACTGGGCCGAGAACCGCGGGAACATTCCTGACGACTGGTTTCGCCGCACGATCGGCAAGGTCATCGACTTCGCATACTCGTCCGGCACGCGCGACCGTTTCCGTACGCTCGTGACCCGCACGCCGAACGGCAACACCGACATCTCGATCACGCACAGCGCGATGGAGGAAATGATGGTCGGCCCGCAGGGCGGCACGTCGTCGCGCTGGGAAGAGCGTCCGCGCAATCCGGTGCTCGAGGCCGTGTTCCTGTCGAAGCTGATGCAGAAGTTCGGCCTGACCGATGCGCAGGCGAAGCAACTGCTGGCCGATGCGCATCCGGCAGCGGCGCAGGCGCAGGTCAGCGATGCGAGCAACGGCGCGGCGACGCTGCAACTGGCCGAGTCGTTCGATCGTGCGTGGCTGCGTGTCGGTCTTGCACTCGACCGCACCAACTTCGCGGTCGACAATCGCGACCGCGAGAAGGGCCTGTACACCGTCCGCTACGCGAATACGATGGAAGAGCTCAAGCGCGACGGACTGTTCGGCAAGCTGTTCTACGGCGGCCCGACGGCAGCCAAGCCCGGCAAGGAATACCTGGTCAACGTGCGGGCTCAGGGCAATGGCGGCACGCAGGTCGCTGTGGTCGACGCAAACGGCCAGATCGACAACTCGTCTGATGCGCAGCGGATCATTTCGCTGCTCCACGCGCAGTTGAACTAACGCGTGCGCTTCGCCAGCCTCGGTAGCGGCAGCGAAGGCAACGCGCTGGTCGTCGAGGCCTCGAGTGGCACGACGACCACCCGCGTACTGCTCGACTGCGGCTTTTCAGCAAAGGAGGTCGAGCGCCGGCTCGGCCGCCTGAATCTCGGCATCGACGATCTCGATGCGATCCTCGTCACCCACGAACACAGCGACCACGTCGGCAGTGCGCTGACGCTCGCGCGGCGCGGGTCACTGCCGCTCTACATGAGCTGGGGCACGGCACGCGCGGTGGGCGCGGACGAGGCCGATGTTGATCTCCACGTGCTGTGGGGCGACGAGACGGCTTCGATACGCGATCTGGCCATCATGCCCTATACGGTGCCCCACGACGCGCGGGAACCGCTCCAGTTCGTCTTCATGGACGGTTGCAGCCGGCTCGGCGTGCTGACCGATGTCGGGATGGCCACGTCGCACATCACAACCGTCCTGAGCGGCTGCGACGCACTGGTGCTTGAATCCAACCACGATACCGCGATGCTCGCGGGAAGCCGCTATCCGCAATCGCTGAAGGCACGGATCGGCGGCAATCACGGCCACCTGAGCAACGATGCGGCGGCCGGTATCCTCGCGTCGCTCGAACGCAGCCGTTTGCGGCATCTGGTTGCTGCGCACCTGAGCCAGCAGAACAATCGGCCGGAGCTGGCCCGCCAGGCGTTGGCCGGCGTGCTGGGAACGGACGGGGAGGAGGTGGTCGTGGCCACGCAGGATGCGGGCTTCGACTGGCTGACGCTCGGCTGAGCGGGGGCGGGCGGCGGCGCCTGGCCCGATCCGACGGTTGTCCGGCACGATGCGCGTACCGGCAGACGTAAAAAAACCGGCCCCTCGGGCCGGTTTTTTTTCAGCTGACGCTGAGGCTTACTGGCTTGCGCCCGAAGCCGGAGCAGCCATAGCAGCCGAAGCGTCCGACGCTGCAGCAGCCGTTGCGTCGCTCGCAGCAGCCGCTGCCGACGAAGCAGCAGCAGCAGCGTCGCTCGCAGCACCAGCAACTGCCGAAGCAGCCGACGAAGCAGCAGCCGATGCGTCGCTAGCAGCCGACGAAGCAGCTTGATCAGCGCTCTTGTTGCAAGCAGCCAGTGCAACAGCAGCCAACAGGGAAGCTACGAGGAGGGATTTCTTCATGATCACGTCCTTTTATGGTTAAAGGTAAGCAACAGCGCGAAACAATACCGGTAATGTGCTCCAACACCGACCTGGGCCGCTGGTGGAGACGCACTTCTAGAGCGTGAATCTTCCCTACGGCTTGGGCGGAAATTATATGCACTTTCCTATCGACCGTCGACAAATGCGGGGTCAATACGTTGTCTTTCCCATACAGAATTTGATCTGTACGGGCATACGGGGCGGCCCACTAAACCCGGTTTCCGACCCGTATCCAGCCCGCACAATACCACTCGTGCAGCAAGGCTGTCATTGAGGGAACCCGGGATAGTGTTACAAACCGTTTCGCCTCCATCCGGCGCAGATTGGCCAGTTCGGGCAGCCATTCGCCGGCCTGCTCGAGCGGTTCTTCCTCGCCATTAATGAAGTACGAGCGCGCGTTATACATCAATGCGGCGCGTCTGTCGAGATACACGCCACGGCGTGACGCCTGGGCAACGAAAGCGGCCTCGGACAGCGGGCGTGCCGGCGGCTCGAATACGACGTTCGATTTCGGCTCGCTCAGGTAGCAGCCGAGGAATTGCGCGACGTCGCGCTTGCGCCAGCGGATCGAATCGACGATCTCTGCGACGCGTTCGACCATCGCCGGCGGGAGCTCGGCTGGCGAGCCGACCGCGGGCTGCTTCGGGTCGCGGTAGAGCGTGTCGCCGTGCTCGTCGCGCAGGCCGCCGCGTTCGGCGAGGTAGTACAGGAACTGCGCGCCCAGTTCGCCGGCGGACGGCGCCCGAAAGCCGATCGAGCAGGTCATGCATTCACCTTCGGCCACGCCGTCGTGCGCGATGTGCGGCGGCAGGTACAGCATGTCGCCGGGTTCCAGCACCCATTCGTCGCTCGGCTCGAAATGCTCGAGGATCTTCAGCGGCACGTCCGGCTGCAGCGACAGATCCTTCTGGGCGCCGATGCGCCAGCGGCGCCGGCCTTCGACCTGCAGCAGGAACACGTCGTACGAGTCGAAGTGCGGGCCGACGCCGCCGCCGTCCGTCGCATACGAGATCATCAGGTCGTCGAGGCGTGCGTCGGGGATGAAGCGGAAGCGGTCGAGCAGCGCGCGTGCCGCGTCGACGTGCAGGTCCAGCCCTTGCACGAGCAAGGACCAGGACTTGCGCGAAACGGCAGGCAGCGAACCCGGTTCAAACGGACCGTGCGCCAGTTGCCACTTGTTACGAAAATGCGTGATCAGTCGCGATTCCGCGTCATAGTCGGCAGCCAGCTCAAACAGCGCGTCGCGCGTGATCGGCGCTTTTACGCCGGGAATCGCCTGGCGGATCAGCAACGGCTTTTTCTGCCAGTAGCGGCGCATGAATTGCGCTGGCGTGAGACCACCGAGCAGCGGCGTGGGAAGATCGGGGGGCGGCGCGCCGAGCGCGGCGGCAGCGGCATCCCGAGGTTCGGCTTGAGACCGGTTGCGCATCGTATAATGAGACTTGTATTTGGGAGAATTGGATGAAAATCGCAAAAAACACCGTCGTGTCGGTCACTTACAAGCTGTCGGATGCACATGGCAATCTGATCGAGGAAAGCGACGAGCCGATGATCTATCTGCACGGCGGCTATGATGGCACGTTCCCCAAGATCGAGGAACAGCTCGACGGCCAGGAGCCGGGTTACCAGGCGCAGGTTCAGCTCGAACCGCAGGACGCATTCGGTGACTACGATCCCGAGCTCGTGAAGATCGAGCCGCGCGATCGTTTTCCCGAGCCGCTCGAAGTGGGCATGCAGTTCGAAGGCACGCCGGAAGACGGCGACGAGGAAGTTGATTCGCTGATCTACACGGTCACCGACATTGCCGAAGACAAGGTGGTGCTTGACGGCAACCACCCGCTCGCGGGCATGGCGCTGCGTTTTGCGCTCACCGTGAAGGACGTGCGCGAAGCGACCGAAGATGAGATCGAGCATGAACACGCGCATGGCGCGGAAGGGCTGGAAATCGTCGACGAGGACGAAGACGAGGACGGCGATGCGCCGTCAGGGCGTACCCTGCACTGAACTGTCCGGCAGGCCCGGCGCCGGCCCTGAAGCAGGGGGCGGCGCGGGCCACGACGCAGTGCCCGGCATCGTGCCGCCGCCTTGCAGCGGCGGTGCAACCGACGACGAGTCGGGCAGGGCCGGCAATGCCGGAATTTCCGGCATCTGGGGCAGCGGGACATCGTCGCGCGGCACGAGCGGCAGCGCGGGCGGGATCGGCAGATTCTTCGGCACGTCCTGCAGGCTCACGTTGAAGATCGTCTGCCGGGCCGGCGAGACGCTTACCTTCACCCACTGATTTGTCGGATGGCGCGGCCCGATCGCGACGCGCGTCACGTTTCCCACCAGCGCACCATCGTCCGCATGCAGCGGGCGGTCGATCAGGAATCCGTTCGCGAGCGGCTCGCTGCTTGCGTGCATCACCAGTATCGGGCCGCGGAATGCCGCTGCCGCCTTCACCAGCGTTCGTTTCAGTTCACGGAAGCCGTCGCGCACGCGCGGCCGGTTGAAACGCAGCCACGCAAACCGTTCCGCGCGATCGTAGCGATCGAACTGCGGATCGCCTTCGAAAATCACCACCATTGCACGCGCTTCACGCCGCTTCGCATATTCGGCCGCATGGTCGATCCAGAAATTGTTCGCGATGATGCGGTCTTCGAATTCGCCGTTGCGGCCGCCGGCCGTCAGGAAGTGGTTGTTCGGCGCCGGCGCGTTCAGCGTGACGTAGACGACGTCGTCGTGCATCCAGCGCGCATTCTCGCGATATGGCCGGAACCGGGCGACTTCGCTTTCGCGCGTGATCGGCAGCGCGCCGGCGTCGGGCAGGGCTGCATCGGCGAGCAGTGTCTGACGGAGGAAGTCCAGTCGCTCGACGGGATCGTAGCTGCCGCCTGCCGCGGTGCTGCATGTTACCCAGTCGTCGTGACCGGGGACGAATACGAGCGGCACGCGCGACGCGTCCAGGATCGCGCCGCGCTGCGTATAGAGCGAGTCGCGGCACGCTTCCTTCGCGCCCTTGATGTCGCCTGCATAGACGACGAAGGCCAGGTTGCGCTCGCGCGCGATCGATTCGAGCAGTCGTTGCGCCGCGGGCTCGTCGGCGGGTACGCTGATGACACCCGAGATGATCGCGAACGAATAGGGCGGGACCGCGCGCTTGGGTGGCGCGGCCAGCGCGCCGGCCTGCGCCAGCATGAGCGTCGCCGCCGTGGCGAGCGCGGCGGCGACGCGGGCCGGCCGGCCCGACGAGATGCGGTCAGGCGTGCCCGTCGGCATCGTGCGAACGGACCAGCGTGCGCAGTTCGTACAGCAGGTCGAGCGCGTCGCGCGGCTTGAGATCGTCGGGATCGATGTTGCGCAGCCTTTCGAGTGCCGGATGCGGGACGTCGGACGGGGGCGGCGCATCCGCGCATTCGAATTCGTCGGCCGCCGCGGGCGGCGCGCTGAACAGGTCGAGTTGCGGCGTGTGCTGCGTGGCCGACTGCTGTTCGAGATACGCGAGATGCTTGCGCGCGGCGCGAATCACGGGTGCCGGAACGCCTGCGAGTTGCGCGACCTGCAGCCCATAACTCTGGTTCGCCGGACCTTCGTTGACTGCGTGCAGAAACACGATGCCGTGACCGTGCTCGACGGCCGACAGGTGGACGTTGGCCGCTTGCGGGAATTCGGCGGGCAGTTGCGTCAGCTCGAAGTAGTGCGTTGCGAACAGCGTGTAGCAGCTGTTTTGCGCGAGCAGGTGGCGCGCGATGGCCCATGCGAGTGCGAGGCCGTCGAACGTTGACGTGCCGCGACCGATTTCGTCCATCAGCACGAGGCTTTGCGGCGTCGCGTCGTTGAGGATCGCTGCGGCTTCGGTCATTTCGACCATGAACGTCGAGCGGCCGCCGGCGAGGTCGTCGGCCGCGCCGATTCGCGTGAAGATGCGGTCGATCGGGCCGAAGCATGCCGATTTCGCGGGCACGTAGCTGCCGACGTACGCCATCAGCGCGATTAGCGCGGTCTGCCGCATGAACGTCGACTTGCCGCCCATGTTCGGGCCGGTGATCAGCAGCAGCTTGCGCTCGGTGCTGAACCGGCAGTCGTTCGCGATGAACTGCTCGACCTGCGCTTCCACGACCGGGTGACGCCCCTGTTCGATCTCGATGCCGACTTCATCGGTGAAGGCGGGCGCGACCCAGTCGAGCGTGCGGGCGCGCTCGGCGAACGCGGCGAGCACGTCGAGCTCCGCGAGCGCCGACGCGACGCGCTGGCACTCGGGAATGAACGGCAGCAACGCCTGCAGCACGCCGTCGTACAGCGCACGTTCGCGTGCCAGCGCACGTTCCTGGGCGGACAGCGCCTTGTCCTCGAAGGTCTTCAGTTCGGGCGTGATGTAGCGCTCGGCGTTCTTCAGCGTCTGGCGACGGCGATAGTCGTCGGGCACCTTGTCCGTCTGGCCGCGCGTGACCTCGATGTAGAAGCCGTGCACCTTGTTGTATTCGACCCGCAGGTTCGCGATGCCGGTGCGCGTGCGCTCGCGTGCTTCGAGATCGATCAGGAATTGTCCGCAGTTCTCGGAAATGTCGCGCAGCTCGTCGAGTTCCGCATCGTAGCCGCGTGCGATCACGCCGCCGTCGCGCACCATCGCGGCTGGCTCGGGCGCGATCGCGCTCGTCAGCAGGTCGAGGCATTCGGCGGGCGGCGCGAGCGCTGTATTGACGCGCGTGAGCGCATCCGCGTTCGCGACGATCGCGCTGATGCGCTCGCGCAATGCGGGCAGGGCCGCGAACGTGTCGCGCAGGCTCGACAGGTCGCGCGGCCGCGCGGACAGCAGGGCCAGGCGCCCGGTGATCCGCTCGACGTCCGCGATCTGGCGCAGCGCGCTGCGCAGCGCATCCAGGCTCGCGTTCGCGGGGGCGTCTAGCAGCGCGCCGATCGCCTGCTGGCGCGACTGCGCGGCTACCGACGCGCGCGGCGGATGATGCAGCCAGTGACGCAGCAGGCGGCTGCCCATCGTCGTGCAGCAGGTGTCGAGCAGCGAATACAGCGTCGGCGATTCGGTGCCGCGCAGCGTTTCGGTCAATTCGAGGTTGCGGCGCGTCGCCGGATCGAGGCCGATGTATTCCGTTTCGTTCTCGACCTTCAGGCTGCGCACGTGACGCAACTGCTGACCTTGCGTCGCGGCCGCGTACAGCAACAGCGCGCCCGCCGCGCCGCATGCGCTCGTCAGCGAGTGCGCGCCGAAACCGTCGAGGCCGGCGACGTCGAGCTGGTCGCACAGACGCTGCGTGCCCGAGGCGATATCGAAGTGCCATGCGGGCACGCGCCTGATCGCACCGGCGCTCGCCGGCACGGCGTCGGTTGCGCCGTCCGCCGTCAGGATCTCGGCCGGCCGGATGCGTTCGAGTGCGGCGCCGAGCTGGTCGGGTTCGATTTCGGCGAGTCGCAGCGCGCCGCTCGCGAGGTTCAGCCATGCGAGGCCGATATTGACCGCGACGCCGCGCTTGTTGTGGCCGGTGCACATCGCGAGCAGGTAAACGTCGTTCTTGTCGGACAGCAGCGCGGCATCGGTCAGCGTGCCGGGCGTGACGACGCGCACGACCTTGCGCTCGACCGGCCCTTTCGACGTGGCCGGGTCGCCGATCTGCTCGCAGATCGCCACCGATTCGCCCATCTTCACGAGCTTCGCCAGATACTGTTCGACCGCGTGATGGGGGACGCCGGCCATCTTGATCGGTGTGCCGGCCGACGCGCCGCGCTGCGTAAGGGTCAGGTCCAGCAGGCGTGCGGCCTTCTCCGCATCGTCGAAGAACAACTCGTAGAAGTCGCCCATCCGGTAGAAGACGAGCGTGTCGGGATGATCGGCCTTGATGCGCAGGTACTGCTGCATCATGGGGGTGTGGCCTGCAAAGGCCTCGGGCGACAGCGTGGTCATAGATCCGGCGTAAAGTTGTTGCTTGAGTCGCCCGAGTTTACCAGTGGCTCCGGTCGTTACGGCCGATGTTCGCCGATCGGCCGATTTCGGTCCGCGATTCGGAGACCGTCGGGTATTGTATTTCGGCGTGATGCCGGGTGAGTCGCCGGGCGTCTTCATTTTTTTCAGCGGCTCGCTGGATGGGCCTGCGGAGGCGGTGTCCCGGAAATCCGAAGTGTAGGGACAGATAATGTAGCGAACTGGGTCGACGTTGGCGCGGGAACTCCGATGCCCCGGCAATGGATGACGCGGAACGCGTCCCGAATGCCGGCACATCGAATCAGCCAGCCTTCTTCAGGTCATTCCGCCGGCGTCGCGTGCGCCCGTGCAGCCAGATACGCGGTGAAATCACTCCCGACCTCGGGATGGCGGAGCGCGAAATCGACTGTCGCTTTCAGGTAGCCGAGCTTGCTGCCGCAGTCGTATCGGGTACCGGCGTACCGATAGGCGAGAACCTGCTCTTCTGCGAGCAACGCCTGAATCCCGTCGGTCAATTGAAGCTCGCCACCCGCGCCAGGTTTCAGTCCGCGCAGGTGTTTGAAAATCCGCGGTTTGAGAATATAGCGGCCGACGACGCCAAGATTGGACGGTGCGACATCGGGTGCCGGCTTTTCGACGATCCCGGACATCTTGATGATCGACTCTTCCCATTCTTTACCGTCTACCACCCCATACGATTTCGTATCGGACGGCGGAATTTCTTCGACGCCGATAACCGAGCTATGGTAATGATCGAATACATCGACCATTTGTTTCATGACGGGCGGCTCACCGTCGAGCAGGTCATCGGCCAGAACGACTGCGAATGGATGATCGCCGACGAGCTTTTCGGCGCAGAGCACGGCATGCCCGAGCCCGAGTGCTTCGGGCTGTCGTACGTAAAAGCAGTCCACGTTGCGCGGCTTGATGCTGCGCACGAGATTCAGCAGTTTTTCTTTGCCGCGGGCTTCGAGTTCTGCCTCGACCTCGTACGATTTGTCGAAATGATCTTCGATGGCACGCTTGCTTCGGCCCGTGACAAAGATCATTTCGGTGATTCCGGCGGCGATCGCTTCCTCGACGGCGTACTGAATCAGCGGTTTATCGACGACGGGCAGCATTTCTTTCGGGCTGGCCTTGGTTGCCGGCAGAAAGCGTGTGCCTAAACCGGCTACGGGGAAAACTGCTTTCGTCACTCTTAGCATTGCATTTTCCTGATAGGAGTCGTCGCGGATCCGGACGCATTGCCGAAGCAATGCATCCCGCCGTCTTTCGTTTACCCGAATGAATTGTGCGTCGGGTTTTATTATGAATCGGGATTTTCAACCGGCGCTCGAATACCGCGCCAACGGAAACGGGAGTCTACTGAAGCGCCGCGTCATTGAAAAGCCGGGAGGCAATTTGGCCGAATCAAACGGGTATCGGAATCCGTCAGTTCTCCGATGACCATTCAATAACACGCGGTCGCCTTGAAAAGACGCAGGTACCGCCGGATTTTCGTGCGCGAGTGGGGGGCGGCGCACGGACAGCCCGGTGACCATCGCGTCGCCGCACTCGATCGCCACGCGCGCGATGGCCGTGCGAGGGTTATCGAGATTGTGGCAGGCAGGCACGAATGCGCTCGAGGTTCAGCTTCGGAGGCGGATCGTGCGCGGTGATGGCCGGGAGGTCGTCTGGTGCGCAAATCAGGAGGAGGGTGTTTGCCGTCGGAGGAATTGCCAAAAAGGCGAGTGCGACCGGCCCGGGAAGATCCGCAAGGATGCGGTCGGCTTTGCGTTCAGTTCGCTGCTTTCCGGCGGTTTTAACGAGGCTGCCGCCGTGGGCAACTCACCTCGCGGACGTGCTGGAGCAGCGCAGGCACCCCATGCTGTGCTGTCAGGTCCGACTCGGCACACGAGCCTTCGTGTGCCGAGCCTTTTCGGCGACTCAGGACGTGTGCGTCGACATCAGGTCGAGCGCCACGGCCTGCGCGACTTCGATGCCGTCGATGGCCGCCGAATAGATGCCACCCGCGTAGCCCGCGCCTTCGCCGGCCGGATAGAGTCCTGCGGTGTTCACGCTCTGGTAGTCGTCCTTGCGGCGAATCCGGATCGGTGACGACGTGCGCGTCTCCACACCGGTGAGCACGGCATCGTGCATCGCGAAGCCGGCGATCTTCTTGTCGATCTGCGGGAGCGCTTCACGAATGGCTTCGATCACGTAGTCGGGAAGTGCGGTGCTGAGATCGGTCGGGTGCACGCCGGGTTTGTACGACGGCACCACGGAGCCGAGCGACGTCGACGGCCGGCCCGCGATGAAATCGCCGACCAGCTGCCCCGGTGCGCTGTAGTCGCCGCCGCCGAGTTCGAACGCGCGTTCTTCCCATTTGCGCTGGAATGCGATGCCCGCCAGCGGGCCGCCCGGATAGTCTTCCGGCGTGATGCCGACGACGATACCCGCGTTCGCGTTGCGCTCGGCGCGGGAATACTGGCTCATCCCGTTGGTGACCACGCGGCCCGGCTCGGAGGTCGCCGCGACCACCGTGCCGCCGGGGCACATGCAGAAGCTGTAGACCGCCCGTCCGTTGCTGCAGTGGTGGACGACCTTGTAGTCGGCTGCGCCGAGTTGCTTGTGGCCCGCAAACTTGCCGAAGCGGCTGCGATCGATCAGCCCTTGCGGATGTTCGATCCGGAAGCCGAGCGAAAACGGCTTCGCTTCGACGTAGACGCCGCGATCGTGCAGCATCTGGAACGTGTCGCGCGCGCTGTGACCGACGGCCAGCACCACATGGTCGCATCGCAGCGTTTCGCCGTTCGACAGCTTGAGCGCGCGAACCTTGCCCTGATCGATTTCGATGTCCTCGACCCGGGTTTCGAAGCGTACTTCACCGCCCAGTTCGTGGATGGTCGCGCGCATTTTTTCCACCATGCTGACGAGGCGGAACGTGCCGATGTGCGGCCGGCTCAGATACAGGATGTCCTCCGGCGCGCCGGCCTTGACGAATTCGTCGAGCACCTTGCGGCCGTAGTGGTTCGGATCCTTGATCTGGCTGTACAGCTTGCCGTCGGAGAACGTGCCGGCCCCGCCTTCGCCGAACTGCACGTTGGACTCGGGGTTGAGCACGCTCTTGCGCCACAGGCCGAAGGTGTCCTTGGTGCGCTCGCGCACGGCCTTGCCGCGTTCGAGGATGATCGGGCGAAAGCCCATCTGCGCGAGGATCAGCCCTGCAAAGAGGCCGCACGGCCCCATACCGATGACGACCGGACGCAGGAAGTTGCCATGTTCGGGGGCCTTCGCGACGAAGTGGTACGCCATGTCGGGCGTCACGCCGCAATGCGGCGTGCCGGCGAGCCGCGGGAGCACGGCCGCTTCGTCCTTGACTTCGACATCGACGATATACGTGAGCTTGATGTCGGAGCGCTTGCGTGCATCGTGCGCGCGGCGAAACACCGTGTAACGGACGAGTCTGTCCGCCGCCACGCCGAGTTCCGCGAGGCGTGCGCGAATTGCAGCTTCGAGGGCGCTTTCGGGGTGGTCGAGAGGGAGTTTAAGTTCGCTTAGCCGTAACATGAGTATTCGGATACGGTTGCCACGAAGTCGTGGCGGTGTTGAGACGGGCGGGGGCCGGCATGCCGATGGCGACGTGGTGCGCCGCGCGAGCATTTCGCAGGCAACCCGGTTGGTGCCGGGAAACGCTCGGCGGGCTGCAGCACACTGACCAGACTGGACGACTCGCGCAATGTCAGGATAGGCGCCTGAAGCGGTTCTTGCGTGAGGAACATTTCGTTGTTCCTCAGCGCAATCGAACGGCGGCAGGCGCTCCATCATGACGGTACCGGCGCATGGTTCGCGCGAACCCGCGCCGCGCGGGCGCGGCTCGGGCTTACTCCGCTGCCGGGTGCAGGCGGCTGTAACGGTTCAGGATCGGGATCATCTGCGCGTAGATCTTCGGGTTCGCGGCGACGATCTCATGGCGATGCAGGAAATCGGCGTCGCCCGTGTAGTTGCCGACGAGGCCGCCGGCCTCGGTGATCAGCAGGCTGCCCGCAGCCATGTCCCACACGTTGATGCCTTGCTCGAAGAACGCGTCGAGACGGCCGGCCGCGACGTTCGCGAGGTCGAGTGCCGCGGCGCCCGGACGGCGCAGGCCCGTGCATGCCTGCGTCATTTCGGTGAACAGGCGCGCATAGGCGTCGAGGCCATCCTTTTCGCGGAACGGGAAGCCCGTGCCGACCAGCGCGTCCGACAGGCGGTCGCGACGGCCGACGCGGATGCGGCGATCGTTCAGGTAGGCGCCGCGACCGCGGGTGGCCGTAAACAGGTCGTTCTTGTTCGGATCGTAGACGACGGCCTGCGTGACGACGCCCTTGTGTTCGAGCGCGATCGATACGCAGTAGTACGGGAAGCCGTGGATGAAGTTGGTCGTGCCGTCGAGCGGATCGATGATCCACTTGAATTCGGATTCGTTCTCCGATTCGCCCGATTCTTCCGCGAGGATCGCGTGGTCAGGGTAGGCAGTCTTCAGCGTCTCGATGATCGCCTCTTCGGCGGCCTTGTCCACTTCGGTAACGAAGTCGTTCTGCTGCTTCTTGCGAATCTCGATCAGGTCAAGATCGAGGGAGGCACGATTGATGATCTGTCCGGCGCGGCGCGCAGCCTTGACAGCAATGTTGAGCATGGGATGCATGAGCCTGAATCCTGTAGCGGGCGGCACGAGCCGCCACGAAGTGGGACAACCCGCCCGGAACGGCGCAAACGTGCCTGGCGAGATGAGACGCAAATTGACAAAGAGCGGGGTACGACCCGCGTCGCACGAGGTGCGACGCGTAAACGCATGATTTTACCCGATTTTCGAGAGTTTCAGGTGACCGGAGTGCGGGGAAACCCCACTGTCCGCCCGGACGAGTGGGTTTGCCGGGGCGATGGCGATACCATACTGCCATTCTGATGAACCGAGTCGTATCGTAGTGGAAACTCCGCAGAACACCGCCGCACTGTCCGAATCGGGCGCGGCCATGTCCCCGCCGCCGTCGGGCGGCTTCACGTCCACCCGCTTCGTGCTCGTCGAGCCGAGCCATCCCGGCAATGTCGGGGCGGCCGCCCGCGCGCTGAAGACGATGGGTTTCTCGCGGCTCGTGCTGGTCGCGCCGCGCGTGCCGCACGTCCAGAGCGACCCGGAGGCGATCGCGATGGCGAGCGGCGCGGACGACGTCCTCGCGTCCGCGCATGTCGTGCCCACGCTCGGCGATGCGCTGTCCGGCGTCCACTGGTCGATCGCGCTGACCGCCCGCACGCGCGAATACGGGCCGCCGCGCCTTGCGCCGCGCGCGGCTGCCGAGCAGGCGTGCGCGCAGGTCGGCACCGGCGACATCGCGCTCGTGTTCGGCAACGAGCGCACGGGTCTCGCGAACGAGCACGTCGAGCAGTGCAGCGTGCTCGCGCATATCCCGGCAAACCCGGCCTACAGTTCGCTGAACCTCGCCCAGGCCATCCAGGTGCTCGCGTACGAGCTGCGCGTCGCGTTCCTGGAGCAGGGCAGCGAGTCGTTGCACCCGGCACCGGCCGAGGTCGGCACGCTCGCGCAGAGTGACGAGATCGAGCGGATGTACGCGCATCTCGAGAGCGCGCTGATCGCGCTCGATTTTCTCGACCCGCGCAATCCGAAAAAGCTGATGCCGCGGCTGCGGCGGCTGTTCGCACGCACGGGCCTCGAGCGTGAGGAGGTCAATATCCTGCGCGGCATCGCCAAGCACATCCTGCTGAAGTCCGGTACGTCCGACGGCGACGCTTGAGCGGGCGGTGCGCTGGGTGCCGGACGCCGCGAACACGGTGTTCCGGCCGGCAGCGGTCGCACCGCACCGGTCGTCTCCGGCAGTGCCGATTCGGCTTGCGCCGGTTCGCCACCCGGTCCGGGAAAGCCTTCACCGCAAGCGTCCTGCGCCAATACCCGCGCCGGCGGCGGGGTGAACGCGCGGTGCTGTGCGGCCGCGCGCGACTGGCCCTACAATCGCCAGACGTCATAAGCAAATTACCCGGTGCGATAACGGCCGGCCATCGCCGGCGGGGCACGCCGGCCTTTTCCCCGATCAGATCATGTTCACTAGACTGCGCGAAGACGTTGCGACGATTCGCGAGCGGGATCCCGCCGCTCGCAGTGCCTGGGAAGTGCTGACCTGTTATCCGGGGCTGCACGCGCTCGTCCTGCATCGTTTCGCGCACGCGTGCTGGCGCGCGAAGCGCTACTGGCTCGGGCGCTTCGTGTCGCAGGCCGGGCGCTTCCTGACCGGTATCGAGATTCATCCGGGTGCAACGATCGGCCGGCGCGTGTTCATCGATCACGGGATGGGCGTCGTGATCGGCGAGACGGCGATCATCGGCGACGACTGCACGATCTACCAGGGCGTGACGCTCGGCGGCACGTCGCTCACGCGCGGCGCGAAGCGCCATCCGACGCTCGAGGCAGGCGTAATCGTCGGCGCGGGCGCGAAGGTGCTCGGCGGTTTCACGGTCGGCGCGGGCGCGAAGATCGGTTCGAACGCAGTCGTCGTGAAGCCGGTGCCGGCGGGCGGTACGGCGGTCGGCAATCCGGCGCGCATCGTGATGCCGGCTCAGCCGAAGCCGCAGCCGGAGCGCGCTGCGTTCTGCGCATACGGGATCACGCCCAACGCCGACGATCCGATGTCGCTCGCGATTCACGGCCTGATCGATCATGCGGCAAAGGAAAGCCGGCGCGTCGACGAAATCGTCGCGGCGCTCGAGCAACTCGGCACGCATCTGGAAACGTTGCAGGGCGCGGACGCGGCGCGTCTGGACCTGCGCCGGCTGTCGGCGGTGCTGGAAGGCAAGACGGTCGAGCGCCAGTCGTAACGCGATGCATGCCGGCGGCTCGGTTTGCGTCAGTCGAGCGGCATCGCGTGGATGCCTTCCGCGTCGACGCGCAGATAGCCGCCGCGTGGCCTGCCGTGGTCGAGATCCCAGTCGGGCAGCACCCAGCGAATTCCATCGGGTTCGACGTGCCGCGCAGGGCGGTGCGTGTGGCCGTGGATGATCACGCCCGCCCGGCTTTTCCGGAACAGGGCGGCTACGCCTTCACGCGTGACGTCGTAGATCGACGAAGCGGGGCGCATCCGGCCTGCTTCGCTGTTCGAACGCATCCGCTGCGCGAGGGCGCGGCGCCAGCGAAACGGCCATGCGAGAAACAGCCACTGCGCGATGCGATTGCGGGCGAACCGCCGGAACACCTGATAGCCGCGATCGGCCGTGCATTGCGCATCGCCATGGGCGAGCACGATGCGCTGGCCGAATGCCATGATCAGCGCCGGATCGGGCAACAGCATCGCGCCGGCCGCCTTCATGAAGCGCCGGCCGAGCAGGAAATCGCGGTTGCCGTGCATCACGTAGAGCGCGATCCCGCGCTCCGAGAACGTATGCATCAGCGCGGCCATGCGTGCCGCGAACGGATCGTCGTCGAGTATGTCGTCGCCGATCCAGTATTCGAACAGGTCGCCGAGGATGAACACCGAATCGGCGCTGTCGGCTGTGTATTTCACGAAATGCTCGAACGCGGCGACCGTCTTCGGAATCGCTTCGCTCAGATGCAGATCGGAGAGAAACAGGAACGGGCGTGCGGCTTGCGCGTATTCGCGCTCGCCAGGCACGCCCGCGGAGACGCTTCGCGGCGGACTCTCCTGCAACATCGAAGTGCCTCCGTTAGCGCGCGTCAGACCACGACGGCCTTTTCGATCACGACGTCGTCAGCCGGCACGTCCTGATGGAAGCCTGCGTTGCCCGTCTTGACGCCCTTGATCTTGTCGACCACGTCCTGGCCTTCGACAACCTTGCCGAACACGGCGTAGCCCCAGCCTTGCGGCGTCGGCGACGAGTGGTTCAGAAAGTCGTTGTCGTTCACGTTGATGAAGAACTGCGCGGTCGCCGAATGCGGATCGTTCGTGCGCGCCATCGCGACCGTGTAGTTGTCGTTCTTCAGGCCGTTGTTCGCTTCGTTGTCGATCGGCGCGTCGGTCGGCTTCTGCTTCAGGCCCGGCTCGAAGCCGCCGCCCTGGATCATGAAGCCGTTGATCACGCGGTGGAACACCGTGCCGTCGTAGTGACCTTTCTTGACGTAGTTCAGGAAGTTTTCGACTGTCTTCGGTGCCTTCTCGGCGTCGAGCTCGAGCTTGATCACGCCGTGGTTCGTGTGCAGTTCAACCATGATGAATTCCTTCGGTAAGGCGGTTTAAATGGCACGCGGCCGGTCGTGCGACGCGGCCGCGTGTGGCGCCGGACGTGCCGGCAGGTGCTTATTTCGAGACGATGCTGGCCGATTCGATCACGACCGGCTGGGCCGGCACGTCCTGCATCGGGCCGCGCGAGGTTGTTGCGACGCCTTCGATCTTCTTCACGACGTCGAGGCCCGATACGACCTTGCCGAACACCGCATAGCCGTTGCCGTCCGGGTTCGGGTAGTCGAGGCCGCTGTTGTCGACCGTGTTGATGAAGAACTGTGCGGTGGCCGAATTCGGATCGCTCGTGCGTGCCATCGCGATCGTGCCGGTCAGGTTCTTCAGACCATTGCGGCTTTCCAGCGGGATCGGCGCGCGCGTCGGCTTCTCCTCGAAGTTGGTCTTGTAGCCGCCGCCCTGGATCATGAAGCCCTTGATTACGCGATGGAAGATCGTGCCGTTGTACTGGCCGGCCTTCACGTAATCGAGGAAGTTGGCGACCGTTTTCGGCGCCTTCTCCGGGTAGAGCTCGACGCGGATGTCGCCCTGCGAGGTCTTCAGCTGCACGACGGGGTGCGCGGTAGCCGATTGCGCGAACGCGGGAGCGGTCGCGAGAAGGGCGGCGCCGCCAAGCGCCAGCAACAGACGTTTCATTGCGATCCTCAGGTTGGGAGGGAAGAAAGGTTGCGCCGCTTACTGCGACGGCGCGACGTACGGCGCCGCCAGCGCCCCCGACGGCCCGTTGAACTGGAACGTCGGCGACATCGGCAGCGTGGTGGTGCTCACGTTCGCGGCGGCGCGGTCGGTATACTCGCGCGTTGCCGGCGTGACGGCGCGCGCGTTCGCGACGGACTTCGGCGGCGATATGATCTTCTGCAGATCGGCGAGGCGCTGGGCCGTCGCGCCGCTCGTGTGGCCGAGCGATTGCGCGCGCTTGTACGATTCGGCCGCGAGGCGCAGGTACAGGTCGCCGAGGTTCTCGTACGCGAGCGTGTAGCTCGGGTTCGATTGCGTCGCGGTGACGAGCGCGCTTCGCGCTTCGTCGTAGCGCCCGTGCTTCGCGTAGAGCGCCGCGAGGTTGTTGTAGGGTTCGGGGAGTTCGGGGTACGCCTGCGTGATCGCGACGAATTGCTGGATCGCGTCGTCATCGCGGTTCAGGCGCGCGAGCACGGTGCCGCGCTTGAACTGCGCCTGTACGTCGTGCGGGTTCGCCGCGATGCGGGCGTCGAGTTGCGCGAGCGCCTGTTTCCACTGCTTGCCGGCGATCGACGCGTCGATTTCAGGGGTGCCGTCGGCGACGGCCGGGGCCTTTTGCGCATGCGCCGCAGGGGCTGCGAAAAGCGCCAGCGCGACGCCCATGACGGCGGTCGCAACGAGGGTCGCAGCGCTCGGCGCGCGGCCGCGATGAGGTTTCATAGGCGTAAATCGGAATGTTATACTCCGAGCCATTCTAACAAAACGTCTGCGCGTTCCGGCGAGCCGCAGACAGTCTTTCTTTGCCTCTCGTGGCCGTCACCGCTGTGCTTGCAGCCTGACCGCCCCATGTGATATCGAGGACGCGCGGCGTCGTGCCGCAGCAGGTGGTCCGTCCGTTTCGCATGCTGGGCGAGCTTCGCCAGGGCGGTTTCCTTCGGCTCACGGTTCATCTCTATGGAATCACTGCGCATCTACAACACGCTCGCGCGTGACAAGCAAGTTTTCGTGCCGCGCCATTCCGGCGAAGTGCGGATGTACGTATGCGGGATCACCGTCTACGACTATTGTCACGTGGGCCACGCGCGCATGCTGGTCGTGTTCGATCTCGTCCAGCGCTGGTTGCGTGCGATCGGCTATCGGGTCACGTACGTGCGCAACATCACCGACATCGACGACAAGATCATTCGCCGCGCGGTCGAGAACGGCGAGACGATCAAGTCGCTGACCGACAGGTTCATCGGCGCGATGCACGAGGATGAAGCCGCGCTCGGGATCCAGCGGCCCGACATCGAGCCGCGTGCGACGCAGTTCATTCCGCAGATGCTCGGGATGATCGAGAAGCTCGAGACGAACGGCTACGCGTACCAGGCGGGCGACGGCGACGTCAATTATTCGGTGCGCAAGTTCGCGAACTACGGGAAGCTGTCGGGCAAATCGCTCGACGATCTGCGCGCGGGCGAACGCGTCGCCGCGAACGACGCGAAGGAAGATCCGCTCGATTTCGTGCTGTGGAAGCGTGCGAAGGCCGACGATCCGGAAGGCACGTCGTGGGCGTCGAAGTACGGGATGGGCCGGCCGGGCTGGCACATCGAGTGCTCGGCGATGGGCTGCACGCTGCTCGGCGAGCATTTCGACATTCACGGCGGCGGCCAGGATCTGCAATTCCCGCACCACGAAAACGAGATTGCGCAGAGCGAGGGCGCGACCGGCACGACGTTCGTCAATTACTGGATGCACAACGGCTTCGTGCAGGTCGACAACGAGAAGATGTCGAAATCGCTCGGAAACTTCTTCACGATCCGCGAAGTGCTCGAGCGGTACGATGCCGAGGTCATGCGCTTTTTCATCGTGCGCACGCACTACCGGTCGCCGCTCAACTACAGCGACGTGCATCTCGACGATGCGCGCGCGTCGCTCACGCGCCTGTACACGGCGCTGAAGGATGTCGAGCCCGACGCGCTCGCGCTCGACTGGAACGAGCCGCACGCGCAGCGCTTCGCGGCCGCGATGAACGACGACATCAACACGCCGGTCGCGGTGGCAACGCTGTTCGAGCTTGCGGGCGAAGTCAACCGCACGCGCGATGCGTCGCTCGCGCGGCAACTGAAACAACTCGCGGGCCTGCTGGGCCTGCTCGGCCGCGAACCGCGCGCGTTCCTGCAGCACGGCGCCGGCACCGCGCAGGCGGGCGGACTCGCGGCCGACGAGATCGAAGCGAAGATCGCCGCGCGCATCGCGGCGAAACAAGCGAAGGACTATGCCGAAGCGGACCGGATCCGGGCGGAACTGCTCGGGGCCGGGATCGCTCTTGAAGACAAACCGGGCGGATCCACCGAATGGCGTCGCGTATGAGCGCGGCGCGTTCCACTGACCGATCCGTCAGGTAGGAGGCAAGATGGCAACGGCCAGAAAAGCGCCGGTCAGGCGTGCGACTCCGGTCGCCGCGCGTCCGGCAGCCAAGCGCGCGCCAGCGGCGAAGGCGGACGCGACGCGCGCCGTGCCGAACGGCGCGCTCAACGGTCATGCGAAGCCCGCGCGCGCGAAAGGCGCGGATGCGGGGCAGCCGGAGGCTGCGATGGCGGCCGCCGACGCGGCCCGCGAGGCGGCAGCCGACGGCGTCGATGGCGTCGTGCGTCCCGCATACTGGGACAAGGCGTGCGCCGATCTCGTCAAGCGCGACCGGATCATGAAGAAGCTGATTCCGAAGTTCGGTCCCGCGCATCTCGTGAAGCGCGGCGATCCGTTCGTCACGCTCGCGCGTTCGGTCGTCGGCCAGCAGATCTCGGTGCCGTCTGCACAGGCGCTGTGGGCGCGCATCGAGGATGCGTGTCCGAAACTCGCACCGCAGCCGGTCATCCGGCTCGGCGCGGACAAGCTGATTGCGTGCGGGTTGTCCAAGCGCAAGACGGAATACATCCTCGATCTCGCGCAACACTTCGTGTCCGGCGCGCTGCACGTCGACAAATGGACGTCGATGGACGACGAGGACGTGATCGCGGAACTCACGCAGATCCGCGGCATCAGCCGCTGGACGGCCGAGATGTTCCTGATCTTCAACCTGTCGCGGCCGGACGTGCTGCCGCTCGACGATCCGGGCCTGATCCGCGCGATCAGCGTCAATTACTTCAGCGGAGAACCCGTCACGCGCAGCGAGGCGCGGGAAGTGGCCGCCAACTGGGAGCCGTGGCGCACCGTCGCGACCTGGTACATGTGGCGCAGCCTCGACGCGCCTGACGCCGACGCCTGATTGACGGCTATCGGGTTTTAAACATCAATAGTTGAGAGCTGGTCTTGCGTATCGCGTGCGCGGGTAGAATACGCGCTGCCGCAAGACCCAAGGATTCGAACACATGAAGACCACGTTTCTGGATTTCGAACAGCCGATCGCCGAACTCGAGGCCAAGATCGAAGAACTGCGATTCGTGCAGGACGACTCGGCTGTCGATATTTCGGAAGAAATCGAGCGGCTGTCGAAGAAAAGCCAGCAACTGACGAAGGACCTCTACGCGAATCTGTCGCCGTGGCAGGTTTCGCAGATCGCGCGGCATCCGCAGCGTCCGTACACGCTCGATTACGTTGCGGAACTGTTTACCGATTTTCACGAGCTGCATGGCGACCGCGCATTCGCGGACGACCTGTCGATCGTCGGCGGTCTCGCGCGTTTCGGCGGCCACCCGTGCATGGTGATCGGCCATCAGAAGGGCCGCGACACGAAGGAGCGCGCTGCGCGCAACTTCGGGATGCCGCGTCCGGAAGGCTATCGCAAGGCCGAACGCCTGATGCGTCTCGCCGAGAAGTTCGGGCTGCCGATCTTCACGTTCGTCGACACGCCGGGCGCGTACCCGGGCATCGGTGCGGAAGAGCGCGGCCAGTCGGAGGCGATCGGCCGCAACCTGTACGTGATGGCCGAACTGAAGACGCCGATCATCACGACGGTGATCGGCGAGGGCGGTTCGGGTGGTGCGCTCGCGATCGCCGTGGCCGACACCGTGATGATGCTGCAGTTCTCGACCTATTCGGTGATCTCGCCGGAAGGCTGCGCGTCGATTCTGTGGAAGAGCGCCGCGAAGGCGCCCGAAGCCGCGGAAGCGCTGGGCCTGACCGCGCATCGACTGAAGGCGCTCGGCCTGATCGACAAGATCATCAACGAGCCGCTCGGCGGCGCGCATCGCGATCCGAAGGGCATGGCCGCGCTACTGCGTCGCGCGCTCGCCGATTCGCTGCGTCAGTTCCAGGGCATGAGCATCGATGCGTTGCGCGAGCGTCGCTTCGAGCGCCTGATGGCCTACGGCAAGTTCAAGGAAACCACGCCCGGCGCATGACCGGCGTGCTCGCATCGCGCGCCGTGCGGCGCGCGCTTCTCTCGTGATCCCCCCGACCGAATTTTCCGCCGACCGCGTCGTACTCGATGCGGTCGGCGTTGCGCTTTCCGACGTCCCGTCCGATGCACGCATCGCGATCGCGTACAGCGGCGGCCTCGACTCGACGGTGCTGCTCGACGCGGCCGTGCGCGTCGCAGGCACTGCGCGTTGCGTGGCGCTGCATGTGCACCACGGCCTGAGCGAGAATGCCGACGCGTGGGTCGCGCACGCGCAAGCGACGGCCGACCGGCTCGGCGTCGCGTTCGATGCGGAGCGTGTCGATGTGCCGCGCGACAGCGGTCTCGGCATCGAGGCGACGGCGCGTGAGCGTCGTTATGCGGTGCTCGACGCGATGTGCGAACGTCACGGTGCGGTCGCGCTATGGGTCGCGCAGCATGCGGACGACCAGGCGGAGACGGTGCTGCTGCAGTTGTTGCGCGGCGCGGGGATCGCCGGTCTGGCCGCAATGGCGCCGCGCTATCGCCCGGACGGCGCGAGCGTCGAGCGCGTGCGTCCGCTGCTCCGATTGTTGCGCGCGCAACTGGAGCGTTATGCGGCGCAGCGCGAACTCACATGGATCGACGACGAATCGAACGGCGACACGCGTTATGCGCGCAATGCGCTGCGCATCGACGTGCTGCCGGCGCTTGCCGTGCATTTCCCGGGCTTTCGCGATGCGCTGGGCCGAGCGGCCCAGCATGCGGCCGCCGCACAGCGGCTGCTCGACGATCTGGCCGAACTGGATTTCGCGACTGCCGCGCGCGACGACGGACGCGCGCTGTCGCGCGATGCGCTGGTCGCGTTCGACGATGCGCGCGGCGCGAACCTGCTGCGTTTCTGGATGCGCCGGCTCGGCTTGCCGAGTGCGTCCGCCGGCCGGCTCGCGAACATGATGCGGCAGTTGCGGGCCGCGCACGATGCGCATGCGCTGCGTGTCGATCACGCGGGCCAGTGCCTGAGGCTGTATCGCGATGTCGTGTACTGGGAGGCGGGCGACAGTGCCGAGCCGGCCGATGACGGCACCGGGACGCCGCACCCGGAATCGGTGCTCGGCTGGGACGGACAGGAAATCTGGCGCCTGCCGGCGTGGCGCGGCACGTTCGTGTTCGCGCCGGCCGAAGCAGGCAGCGACGGGGCGGTGCCGGAGGCGCTGCTGCGCGCCGCGGCGCTTGCCGCGCGTGCCCGCGCGGGCGGCGAGCGGATGCGCACGTCGCCCGGCGGCCCGGGCCGCACGTTGAAGAACCTGTTCCAGGAGCGCGGCGTGCCGGCATGGCTGCGCGACGTGCCGTTGTTGTTCGCGGGCGACCGGCTCGTCTACGTGCCGCGGCTCGGCATCAATCACGGCGACGGATTGTCCGGCGACGGTGCGTGGCGCCGGATCGAGTGGCGTCCCGACCTGCTGATCGCGTAGCTGCGGCAGGTTTCCGGCGGCGCGATCGCTCGCCGGTTTTCACCATTTGGTAAACAGCGTCGGAACGCCTGCCGGCGCGGCGATCGGCTTGTCAAGCGGGCCTCTATCGGGTACGCTCGGACGTTTGCTCGGCTCGATTTTTGAGCGATTTGTGCAGGTTTTCCGCGTGACGTACCCGGTTTGCGCGGCCTGATCGGCCTTCCGGGCAAAATCCGTCACGCTTGCGTGTTGCGTCCCAGCCGTTCTCCTCGTCGTCCGTCCACAGCCACAAGCCGCGTGACCGAACGGCAACGCGGCCTGCCCAGCGCGCCCGTGCGGTTTCACCTCCAGTTCAGAACGACAATGGCACTCATCGTACACAAATACGGCGGCACTTCGATGGGCTCGGTCGAGCGCATCAAGAACGTCGCGAAACGCGTCGCAAAATGGCATCAGGCCGGGCACCAGATGGTGGTCGTGCCGTCCGCGATGTCCGGCGAAACCAACCGTCTGCTCGGTCTCGCGAAAGAGATTTCGAGCCAGCCGAGCCCGCGTGAGCTCGACATGATCGCATCGACCGGCGAGCAGGTCAGCGTCGGCCTGCTGTCGATCGCGTTGCAGGAAATCGGCGTCGAAGCCGTGAGCTATGCAGGCTGGCAAGTGCCGATCAAGACGGACAGCGCTTTCACGAAGGCGCGCATCCACTCGATCGACGACGAACGCGTGAAGGCCGATCTGAACGCAGGCAAGGTCGTGATCATCACGGGCTTCCAGGGCGTCGATCCCGACGGCCACATCACGACGCTGGGCCGTGGCGGCTCGGATACGTCGGCGGTGGCGGTTGCGGCCGCGCTGGGTGCCGAAGAGTGTCTGATCTACACGGACGTCGACGGCGTCTACACGACCGATCCGCGCGTGGTCGAAGAGGCGCGACGCCTCGATCGCGTGACGTTCGAGGAAATGCTGGAAATGGCCAGCCTCGGCTCGAAGGTCCTGCAGATCCGCTCGGTCGAATTCGCCGGCAAATACCAGGTGAAGACGCGTGTGCTGTCGAGCCTGACCGATCCGCTGATTGCGCTCGACGAAGAAATGCGCTCGGGCACCCTGATTACTTTTGAAGAAGACGAGACCATGGAAAAGGCAGTCATTTCCGGCATCGCGTTCCAGCGCGACGAAGCACGCATTGCTGTGATGGGCGTGCCCGACAAGCCCGGCATCGCGTATCAGATCCTCGGCCCGGTCGCCGATGCGAACGTCGACGTCGACATGATCATCCAGAACCAGAGCGTCGAAGGGAAGACGGACTTCACGTTCACGGTCGGCCGCGGCGACTACCAGAAGGCGATGGACATCCTGACCAACCAGGTGCAGGGCCATGTGAGCGCCGAGCGCGTGCAGGGCGACCCGAAGGTGTCGAAGGTGTCGGTCGTCGGCGTCGGCATGCGTTCGCACGTGGGCGTCGCGAGCAAGATGTTCCGCACGCTGTCGGAAGAGGGCATCAACATCCAGATGATCTCGACGTCCGAAATCAAGATTTCGGTGCTGATCGACGAAAAATACATGGAACTGGCCGTCCGCGCACTGCACAAGGCTTTCGAACTCGATCAGGCAGCGTGAATTTTTTGTGATGCATTGAAGAAAATGCATCACGGAAATTGACGGCCGGTTCGAAACCCTATATTATTTCGTTCTCGTCGCACTGCCTCCCTGGTGCGAGCGAAAGTTTGGGAGACGTGGCCGAGAGGTCGAAGGCACTCCCCTGCTAAGGGAGCATCTGGGCCAAAACCTGGATCGAGGGTTCGAATCCCTCCGTCTCCGCCAAAAGCGGTGACAAAGCCCCGCAAGTTCTCGGACTTGCGGGGCTTTTTCTTTTCCCCTTCGTTTTTTGGACTCGCCGATCGGCGCGTACTTGGTCCGGATAGCCAATCAATGCTCGACTTGGGCGACGCACATGCGCTAAATAGACGTATCGCCCGTAGCGCCCCAAGCTGGAGTCGAGGCACGCATGCATTCCGTACTGACTTTTCTTTCTCATCGACCCGTCGACGGGCTCGTTGCCAACCACGAGCATTACGCAGGACGCCACGGCTACCGGCATACGATCGTCGACGGCATGCATGTGTACGGCGAGCGCCAGCAGGTGCTGCACAAGTACCACGCAATCGTCGCGCAACTCGTCGCGATGGAGCAGGGCGCGTTGCTGCTCGTGCTCGATCCGTTCTCGGTCGTATTCGGCGAGCATGCGCTGCCGGACGTCGCGAACGGCTACGACGCGATCCTCACGACGCAGACGTCGCAATCGCCGCTACCCGCGGCAAGCGGCATGATCTTTCGCAATGTGCCCGACGTGCGCGAGCGCTTGCGCAAGCTCGCGGTCGAACTGGGCGAGTGGGCGATGCGCCTGCCGGCGCGGCGGCACGCATGCGAGGCGACGCTGCTTGCCGCGCATTTCCCGCCGCTGCCGTTCGATCAGCCGCTCGCGAGCGGCTATTTCGCATCGGCCCAAACGGTGTGGGCCGATGCGTATGCCATCGATGCCGTCGTCGTCGCAGATCCGCTCGTTGCGCACCATGCGCCCGAATGGCGACAGTCGGACGGTGAGTGGGCGCCACCGCCGGACTACGACTTTCGCTACGTGGTCGCACTCGTCGACGACGCGGAGCGGGCCCGGCGCGGCGAGCAGCCGCGCGCGATGGACGACTGGCGTGCCGCGCAGCAGCGGCCGCGCGAACCGGCGCGACATGTGAATCCGCATGCGCGCATTGCGTTCGTGAGTCTGCACACGTCGCACATCGCCGGCTACGGCGATCTGCACGAGGAGAACTTCGTGCGCTACTGCACGCGCCACGGCTATGCGTACCATGCGTATCGCGAGCCGCCGGCGTTCCTGCCGGCAGGCATCGATGCGAACTGGGCGAAGCTGCATCTGATTCGCGAACATCTGCCGGATCATGCGTTCGTGTTCTGGGTCGACGCGGACATCCTCGCGATCGACCAGAGTCAACCGGTCGACGGCGTGATCGACGGCCGCGATTTCGTGATCGGCACCGACCATACGGCCTGGGCGATCAACTCGTGCATGATCGGCGTGCGCAATGTCGCGCCGATGCGCGAACTGGTCGAGCGCATGTGTGCGCGCATCGAGAGCTTCGACGATCGATCGTCCGTCTACGCGAGCGGCGGCGATCAGCAGGCGATCTATGTCGAGTTGCTGCAGGCGGGCATGATCGACGCGCGCTTCATCGTCGACGCGATCACGCTTGCGACTTCGCCGGTTTATGCGACGCCCGACAGTCGCTTCGTTCATTTCCCCGCACAACACAACCACTACCGCGCGGTGGCGATGCGCATATGGGATCGGCTGAGTCATCGGCGCTAGCCGGAAGGACTGCGACACGCGGCATCGCGCGCCCTCGGGGCGCTTTGATGATGGCAAAACGAAAGAAAAATGAAAGTATCGTTGTAAGATTTGTGCCGGGCGTGCTCATCGTTCCCTGCATCCTGTTCAGGCACGCCAAAACAGCGGTCTGACGACAAAAATGCGGCATCGCACCGATTCGCGCGCGTCGCGACCTTCGATAATACAAAAAATTACATATAAAAATCAGGTGGTTGCAAACGCGTCGAAGAACTAGAGTCTGTTGCGATGCAAAATTTCTCCAATCGATTTATCCTCGTTAACCCGATTGCGCTTGAGCCGCGTCAAACTTCGTTCTGACGTTGCTTTACATTTTGCCAACAAGGGTGATTCGCGAAATCTATCTTACGATTTGATTTCGATTCTTTCGTCCCGCCTGTCCCGATGCAGTGCGCGACCCTCTCTAGGTTTGTTGACATGCATGATTTTCCCTTTCTGAGCCTGGCGATCTGGGCTCCGATCCTGGTCGGCGCGTGCCTGCTACGTGCCGGCAGCGACCATCATCCCAATCGCACGAGGTTGATCGCGCTCATCGGCGCACTGATCGGGCTGGCAGCAGTCGTCCCGCTCGTCACCGGTTTCGATTCGCATTCGGCTGCGATGCAGTTCGTCGAAACCCGCGACTGGCTTGCTGCATTCAACTCGGGCTGGCGTGTGGGCATCGACGGCGCATCGCTTTGGCTCGTCGTGCTGACCGCGTTCACGACGCTCATCGTGGTGATCGCATCGTGGGAATCGATCACGGTTCGCATCGCGCAGTATTACGCGTCGTTCCTGATCCTGTCGGGGCTGATGGTCGGCGTGTTCGTCGCGCAGGACGGGCTGCTGTTCTTCATTTTCTTCGAGGCGACGCTGATCCCGCTGTACCTGCTGATCGGTACGTGGGGCCGTGAGCATCGTGTGTACGCGGCGGTGAAGTTCTTCTTCATCTCGTTCGCGGGTTCGCTGCTGCTGCTGATGGCGATGCTCTACCTGTATGCGAAGTCGCACACGTTCGACATGAATGCATGGCGCACGCTGGAGCTCGGCTTCTCGCCTCAGCTGCTGGTGTTCCTCGGCTTCTTCGCCGCGTTCGCGGTCAAGGTGCCGATGTGGCCGGTTCACACGTGGCTGCGCGACGTCTATACGGACGGCCCGACCGGCGCCGCGCTGATGCTCGCGATGCTGAAGCTCGGCGGTTACGGTTTCCTGCGCTTCGCGCTGCCGATCACGCCTGATGCAGCGCACTTCTTCGCGCCGGCCGTGATCGCACTGTCGCTGTTCGCGATCGTCTACGCGAGCCTGGTCGCGCTGGCGCAGACCGATCTCACCAAGCTGCTGGCGTATTCGACGGTCGCGCACATGGGGATCGTCACGCTCGGCCTGTTCCTGTTCAACCAGATCGGCGTCGCGGGCGCGATCGTGCAACTCGTCTCGTACGGTTTCGTCGCTGGCGCAATGCTGCTTTGCGTGAGCGTGCTGGTCGATCGCACCAAGCAGCGCGAGATCGCCGCATACGGCGGCGTGGCCGGCGTGATGCCGCGCTTCGCGATGTTCGCGGTGCTGTTCGCGATGGCCAACGTGGGCCTGCCGGGCACGTCGGGATTCGTCGGCGAATTCATGGTCATCATGGGCGCGATCCGTTTCAACTTCTGGATCGGCGCCATCGCGGCGCTCACGTTGATCCTCAGCGCATCGTACACGCTGTGGATGATCAAGCGCGTCGTGTTCGGCAAGGTCGATAACGCACGTGTCGCGAAGCTCTCCGACCTTAGCCGCCGCGAGATCGTGGTATTCGCGTCGTTCGCACTGATCGTGCTGGGCGTCGGCATTTATCCGAAGCCGTTCACCGATGCAATCGACCCGACCGTCGCGCAACTGATCGAAGACGCCAGCCGCTCGAAGGTGCCGGCAGGGGACGGCATCACGCCGCCGCAGCCGGCCTACATGGCCTCTGCGCACAACTGACCGCAGTGCTGGCGCACGACGGCCGCATCGCATGACGATGCGGCCGTTGCGCGCACATCCATCGGAGCAGGTGCCGAGCGCACCTGCCAACTTGCGCCTGCATGAAATCGCCCCGCGACAATCTGTCTCACAGCAGATTTTGCAATGATGATTTGCCGCATCCACCGGTTTTTCATCGTGCGCGCGCGACGTATGATTCGGCCCACTTTCGTGGATCGAATGCGCATCGGGCATACGCTACGGATTCAATGACCCCTCGGGCTGTGTGATGAAAAGAAAAGCTTCAAAAGGCTGGACGGCGCTGATGTCAATCGGCGCGGCGCTGAGCCTGTCAGGCTGTAATTTAGATGTACTAAATCCGAAAGGGAGTGTCGGTGCCGCCGAAAAGGCACTGATCGCAACCTCCACTTGGGCGATGCTGATCGTCGTCGTGCCGGTGATTCTGCTCACGCTGTGGTTCGCGTGGCGTTATCGCGCGTCGAATCGCAACGCCACCTACGCGCCGAACTGGTCGCACTCGACCGCGATCGAAGTCGTGATCTGGACGGTGCCGACGCTGATCATCCTGTTTCTCGGCGTGCTCACGTGGAAGACCACGCACGAGCTCGATCCGTACAAGCCGCTCGAGTCGTCGGTGAAACCGATCGACGTCGAGGTCGTCGCGCTCGACTGGAAGTGGCTGTTCATCTATCCGGAACTCGGCATCGCGTCGGTGAACCAGCTCGCGATTCCGGTCGGTACGCCGGTGAACTTCCGCATCACGTCGGATTCGGTGATGAACTCGTTCTTCATTCCGCAGCTCGGCGGCCAGGTCTACGCGATGGCCGGCATGCAGACGCGCCTGCACCTGATCGCCGACGAAGCCGGCGATTACGCGGGCACGTCGGCCAACTTCAGCGGCCGTGGCTTCTCCGACATGAAGTTCCGCACGCTGGCCGAGCCGCGCGAGCAGTTCGACGCATGGGTGCAGAAGGTCAAGGCATCGCCTGACCGTCTCGACGCGACCGTGTACGGCTCGGTTGCGCAGCCGAGCGAGAAGGCGCCGGTGCGCTACTTCTCGTCGGTCGATCCGCGGCTCTTCCACAACATCATCGCGAAATACAACGATGGCCACGTCCTCGATCTGAAGGACGCCGCCTGCGGCACGAAGGGGTAACGCATGTTCGGCAAACTCACACTATCGGCGATCCCGTTCGATCAGCCCATCATCATGGTGGCCGGTGCCTTCATGGGGCTGGCCGTTCTGGGCGTGCTCGCCGGCCTGACGATCACCGGCCGCTGGAAGTGGCTGTGGACGGAGTGGCTGACGACGGTCGACCACAAGAAACTCGGCGTGATGTACATCATCGTCGCGCTGATCATGCTGCTGCGCGGCTTCGCCGACGCGATCATGATGCGCATGCAGCTCGCGCTCGCGTACAACGCGCCCGGCTACCTGCCGCCGCACCACTATGACCAGATCTTCACGGCACACGGCGTGATCATGATCTTCTTCATGGCGATGGTGTTCATGGTCGGCCTGATGAACCTCGTCGTGCCGCTGCAGATCGGCGCACGCGACGTCGCGTTCCCGTTCATCAACTCGCTCTCCTTCTGGATGACGGCGGTCAGCGCGATCCTGATCAACATCTCGCTCGTGATCGGCGAATTCGCACAGACGGGCTGGCTCGCATACCCGCCGCTGTCGGAACTGCAGTTCAGTCCGGGGGTAGGGGTCGACTACTACCTGTGGGCGCTGCAGATCTCGGGTGTCGGCACGCTGCTGACCGGCGTGAACTTCTTCGTGACCATCATCAAGATGCGCGCGCCCGGCATGACGCTGATGAAGATGCCGGTATTCACGTGGACGGCCCTCTGCACGAACGTGCTGATCATGGCGTCGTTCCCGATCCTGACCGCGACGCTCGCGCTGCTCGGTCTCGACCGTTACCTCGGCATGCACTTCTTCACGAACGAAGCCGGCGGCAACGCGATGCTGTACCTGAACCTGATCTGGGCGTGGGGCCATCCCGAGGTCTACATCCTGATCCTGCCTGCGTTCGGCATCTTCTCGGAAGTCATCGCGACGTTCTCGAAGAAGCCGCTGTTCGGCTACAAGACGATGGTGTACGCGACCTGCGCGATCATGGTGCTGTCGTTCCTCGTGTGGCTGCATCACTTCTTCACGATGGGCTCCGGCGCGAACGTGAACGCGTTCTTCGGCATCATGACGATGATCATCGCGATCCCGACCGGCGTGAAGGTGTTCAACTGGCTGTTTACGATGTATCGCGGCCGGATCGAATTCACGACGCCCGTCCTGTGGACGATCGGCTTCATGGTCACGTTCACGATCGGCGGGATGACCGGTGTGATGATGGCGATTCCGGGTGCGGACTTCGTGCTGCACAACAGCCTGTTCCTGATCGCGCACTTCCATAACGTGATCATCGGTGGCGTGCTGTTCGGCTATCTCGCGGGCTTCAACTACTGGTTCCCGAAGGCGTTCGGCTTCAAGCTGAACGAGAAGCTCGGCAAGGCTGCGTTCTGGTTCTGGCAGGTCGGCTTCTACGTCGCATTCGTGCCGCTGTACGTGCTCGGCTTCATGGGCATGACGCGTCGTCTGAACCACTACGACAACCCGGCGTGGCATCCGTGGCTGTTGGTCGCAGCATTCGGCGCCGTGCTGATCGCGATCGGCATCGCATGTCAGCTGCTGCAACTGGTCGTCAGCATCCGCAACCGCAACCTGCCGGAATACCGCGATACCACAGGCGATCCGTGGGGCGGCCGCACGCTCGAGTGGGCCACCACGTCGCCGCCGGCGGACTACAACTTCGCGGTGATCCCGCAAGTGCGCACGCTGGACGCGTACGCCGACATGAAGGCACGTGGCGATGCCCGTCCGAACCCGGCATCGATCCGCGACATCCACATGCCGTCGAATACGTGTGCGGGTCTCGTGGTCGCGATCTTCAGCCTCGTGCTGGGCTTCGCACTGGTGTGGCATATCTGGTGGATGGCGATCGGCGGCCTGGTCGGGATCGTCGCGACGCTCGTGATCTATAGCTCGCGTGACAACGACGGCTACTACATCCCGGCGACCAAGGTGCGCAAGATCGAAGAGAAGCAACCGGCGGTGCGCGTGGCCACGCGTGTCGACGACGTGGAACTGGAGGCCAACTGATGTTGCAGAAAACCTTGAGCGCAACCTTGCTCGAGCACGACGACCATCCGCCGTCGCACTCGGTGTTCGGCTTCTGGCTGTATCTGATGACCGACTGCGTGATCTTCGCGGCGCTGTTCGGGACGTTCGCCGTGCTGGGCAACCAGTATGCGGGCGGTCCGACCGCGAAGGACCTGTTCGACATTCCGGGCGTCGCGCTGGAAACTGCCGCGCTGCTGCTGTCGAGCATCACCTACGGCTTCGCGATGCTGGCCGCGTACAAGCAGCGCCGCGGCGTGATGCTTGCCTGGCTGGCAGTGACGTTCCTGCTCGGCGCGGCGTTCCTCACGATGGAACTGCGCGAGTTCTCGCACCTGATCGCGGAAGGTGCAGGCCCGCAACGCAGCGCGTTCCTGTCGGCGTTCTTCACGCTGGTCGGCACGCACGGCCTGCACGTGACGGCGGGCCTGCTGTGGATGGTCGTGCTCGCCGGGCAGATCGTGCTGCGCGGCGGCGACCTGACCGATCGCGACCTGCGTCGTCTGACGTGCCTGAGCCTTTTCTGGCACTTCCTCGACATCGTGTGGATCTGCGTGTTTTCCTTTGTCTATCTTGCGAGCGTGATCTAAATGGCCCATTCGCATTCGTCTCAACTCGAAGAAGGTCACGGCAGCGTCGGCGGCTATGTCGCCGGCTTCATCCTGTCGGTGCTGCTCACGGCCGCATCGTTCGGCCTGGTGATGGAAGGCGTGCTGTCGCCGCACGCGTCGCTGATCGCGCTTGCCGCGCTCGCGCTCGTGCAGATCGTCGTGCACCTCGTGTACTTCCTGCACATGAACGGTTCGTCGGGCCAGCGCTGGAACGTGATGGCGTTCAGCTATACCGTGCTGACCGCGGCGATCCTGATCGTCGGGACGTTGTGGGTGATGCACAACGTCAGCATGAACATGATGTCGCGCTGAGCGATGTCGCGGCGCAACGCGCCCGCCATGAAGAAGCGGCACGCGAGTGCCGCTTTTTTTTCGCCTGCGAAATCCGCGCGCATCATTTCAATCGCATTGGCAGGGCGAACGAGCGTCCGGACGCAGTATGATTCGACGCGCGTCCGGACGAGAAGCCCGGCGGGCAGGCCGGAGCGGCGCGCCCGGCAGTGGTCGGGCCGTCAATTGTTACAAGACGTTAGCGGGCGCTTCCCGTTGCGATGCCGCGCATCAGTTCTTACAAACTTGAAATATGCTGGGACGGCGCTTGCCGTTATAGTCGAATCACACATGACACAACTCAAAGAGGAATCCATGAAGACTTTGCGTGTTGCCTCGCTCTTGACCGGTATGACGGCCTTGCTCGTGTCGGGCGCAGCAATGGCGGGAGTCAATGTCGGGATCAACGTCGGCGTGCCGGCTCCGGTCTACGTCGCGCCCGCGCCCGTGTATGCGCCGCCGCCTCCGCCGGTCGTCTATCAGCCGGCGCCCATGTACGCTCCCGCGCCGGCGATCGTGATCGGCTGGCACGGCGATCGCTACTGGGACGGCCGCCGCTACTGGGGCCGCGACGAGTGGTATCGTCATCATGGCCGCGGCTGGGGCGGCGATCGTGGTCACGGGGACCACGGCCGCCACGGCTGGCACTGATCGACATGCCGCACGCGCGCGACGCGTGCGCGCACGAGAAAAACCGCCTTCGTGGCGGTTTTCTTTTGTCCGCGCGAATCGTGCGCGGGCGTTGCGGGCGCGGCGGCTGCAGGCAAGAACTGCCGCGGGATGGCTCGACGCCGAATTGAATGGGTAGAATCGACCCTCGTTACACCCCTCAATCGACCGACAGGGCCTCTATGACGAAGGGTTCGCCCCGGATTGTCGCCGCGCGCATCCGCTTCGGGGCCGCACATGCCGTACGGGTTGCCGGCCGCACGGCGGCAGTATTGGCAATACAGGCGGTGCTGGCCGCGACGGCCGCACACGCAGCGTATGCGATCGCGCAATACGGCGAGCCGAAATATCCGCCGGGCTTCAAGCATTTCGACTACGTCAATCCGGACGCGCCGAAGGGCGGCACACTCGTGCTCGCCAACCCGAACCGGCTCACGTCGTTCGACAAGTTCAATCCGTTCACGATGCGCGGCAATCCCGCGCCGGGCATCGACATGCTGTTCGAGAGTCTCGCGACTGGCAGCCTCGACGAACCGGCTTCCGCGTACGGGCTGCTCGCCGACGACATCGAGATCGCGCCGGACCGCCGCTCGGTCACATTCCATCTGAACCCGCGCGCACGCTTCTCCAACGGCGACCCGGTCACGGCCGACGACGTCAAGTATTCGTTCGACACGCTGAAGAGCAAGCTCGCCGCGCCGCAGTTCGGCGCGTATTTCGCCGACATCGCGAAGGCCGTGGTGGTCGACCCGGCGACCGTGCGCTTCGAGTTCCGCAGTGCGAATCGCGAGTTGCCGCTGATTGCCGGTGGCGTGCCGGTGTTCTCGCACAAGTGGGGCTTGCGCGCGGACGGCTCGCGCATCCCGTTCGACCAGCTCGCGTTCGAGCAGCCGATCGGCAGCGGGCCGTACCTGATCGAGCGCTACGACAACGGCCGAACGATCACGTACCGGCGCAACCCCGCGTACTGGGGCGCCGATCTGCCGGTGCGGGTCGGCACCAACAACTTCGAGCGGATCGTCTACAAGCTGTACGGCGACGGCGTCGCGCGGCTCGAGGCGTTCAAGGCCGGCGAATACGACGTGCTCGTCGAGTACATCGCGCGCAACTGGGCGCGACGCGACGTCGGCAAGCGCTTCGACAGCGGCGAGCTCGTGAAGCGCGAATTCCGCCAGCACAACGGCGCGGGTATGCAGGGTTTCTTCATGAACTTGCGCCGTCCGCTGTTTCGCGATGTGCGCGTGCGCCAGGCGCTCGACCTCGCGTTCGATTTCGAATGGCTGAACCGCCAGTTGTTCTACGGCGCGTACACGCGCCTCGACAGTTATTTCGCCGACACCGACCTGCAGGCAACGGGCACGCCGGACCAGGGCGAGTTGAAGCTGCTCGCGCCGCTGCGCGCGCAACTCGATCCGGCCGTGTTCGGCCCGATGGTCACGCAGCCCGACACCAATCCCCCGGGCTCGCTGCGCGCGAACCTGCTGAAGGCCCGTGTGCTGCTCGCGCAAGCCGGCTGGACCTACCGCGACGGCGCGTTGCGCAATGCGAAGGGCGAACCGTTCACATTCGAGATCCTCGACGACTCGGGCGCGGCGATGGAAGGCATCGTGACGGCCTACCAGCGCAATCTCGCGAAGCTCGGCATCGACGCGCGTTTTCGCACGGCCGACTATGCGCTGCTGCAAAAGCGGCTCGACGCGTTCGACTACGACATGACGACGGTCCGCTATCCGGGCGTGCAGGTGCCCGGTGCCGAGCAGTTCTCGCGCTTCGACAGCAAGTTCGCCGACGAACCGGGCTCCGACAACATCATCGGCCTGAAGTCGCCGGCCGTCGACGCGTTGCTGCATGCGCTCGGCGCCGCGCAGACCCGCGACGAACTGCTCGATGCGACGCATGCGCTCGACCGCGTGCTGATGCACGGCTATTACGCGGTTCCGCAGTGGTACAGCACCACGCACCGGATCGCGTACAAGCGCACGCTCGCCTATCCGCAAACGCTGCCGCTGTACTATTCGGCCGAGGGCTGGGTCGTGTCGACCTGGTGGGCCAAGCCCGATCACTGATGCTTGCCGGCCCTTCGTTCAACCCAGCCTATCGATCGCGAGTCGACGCCCTATGTGGAGCTACATCCTCAAACGCCTGCTGCTGATGATCCCGACGCTCGTCGGCGTGCTCACGCTCACGTTCGCCGTGATCCAGTTCGTGCCCGGCGGCCCCGTTGAGCAGGCCGTGCAGGAGCTTCGCAAGGGTGCGACGGAGCAGGGCGCGGCGCCGTTCGGCATGCGCGCGCATACGGGCGTCGACGCGCAGCAGCTCGCGCAACTGAAGGCACTGTACGGCTTCGACAAGCCGCCGCTCGAGCGCTACTGGCTGATGCTGAAGCGCTTCGCGCGCTTCGATCTCGGCGACAGCTACTTCAGGCACCAGAGCGTGTGGTCGCTGATCGTGCAGAAGCTGCCGGTGTCGATCAGCATCGGCCTGTGGACGTTCTTCATCACCTACCTGATCTCGGTGCCGCTCGGCATCGCGAAGGCCGTGCGCAACGGCTCGCCGTTCGACGTCGCGACGAGCCTCGTCGTGCTGGTCGGCTATGCGATTCCAGGTTTCGTGCTAGGCGTGCTGCTGCTCGTGCTGTTCGGCGGCGGCTCGTTCTGGCAGCTGTTCCCGCTGCGCGGGCTCACGTCGGACAACTTCGACCAGTTGTCGCTGATCGGCAAGGTGCTCGATTATCTGTGGCACATCGCGCTGCCGATCACGGCGTCGGTCGTCGGCAGCTTCGCCGTCGTCACGATGCTCACGAAGAACGCGTTTCTCGACGAGATCCGCAAGCAGTACGTTCTGACTGCGCGTGCGAAAGGGCTCGCCGAGCGCACCGTGCTGTGGAAGCACGTGTTCCGGAACGCGATGCTGCCGCTGATCGTCGGCTTTCCTGCCGCGTTCATCGGCGCGTTCTTCACGGGCAGCCTGCTGATCGAGACGCTGTTCTCGCTTGACGGCCTCGGGCTGCTGTCGTACGAGTCGGTCGTGCGGCGAGATTATCCGGTCGTGCTCGGCACGCTGTACCTGTTCACGCTGATCGGGCTCGCGACCAAGCTGATCTCCGATCTCTGCTACGTGTGGGTCGACCCGCGCATTCAATTCGACAACCTGGAGCGCTGACATGAAACCGTCCGTTCGCACGCCGCTTGCCGGCGCGCCTGCCCGCATGCCCGGCGTCGCCGGGCGAGGTGCGCGATGAGTCGGGTAGCCGTGTCGTCCCGCACCGACGCGGCACGCGCGCGCGTGTCGCCGTCTCCCGCGCGCCGCGTATGGCAGCGCTTTCGCCAGCAGCGTCTCGGCTACTGGAGCTTCGTGATCTTCGTCATCGCGTTCGCGGCAAGCCTCGCCGCACCGCTGTGGTCGAACGACAAGCCGCTCGTCGTGCACTACGACGGCCACTACTATTTCCCGATGTTCCATGCGTATCCGGAGACGACCTTCGGCGGCGATTTCCCGACGCCGGCGGACTATCTCGATCCGTACGTCCGCAAGCGGATCGAGGCGCCGGGCAACTTCGTCGTCTACCCGCCGAATCGCTACTACTACGACACGCTGAACTACTTCTCGACCGTGCCCAACCCGGCGCCGCCGTCGCGCGCGAACTGGCTCGGTACCGATGCGCAGGGGCGCGACCTGCTCGCGCGGCTCGTGTACGGATTCCGCGTGTCGGTCGAGTTCGGGCTGATCCTGACCGTGATCGGCACGCTGCTCGGGATCGCCGCGGGCGCCGTGCAGGGTTTCTTCGGCGGCCGCATCGACATCGTCGGGCAGCGGCTGATCGAGATCTGGAGTTCGCTGCCCGAGCTTTACCTGCTGATCATCTTCGCGTCGATCTTCGAGCCGAGCTTCCTGCTGCTGATCGTGCTGCTGTCGCTGTTCGGCTGGATCGGGCTCGCCGATTACGTGCGCGCCGAGTTCCTGCGCAACCGTACGCAGGACTACGTGCGCGCGGCCCGCGCGATGGGGCTCACGAACTGGCAGATCATCTGGCGCCACGTGCTGCCGAACAGCCTGACGCCTGTGATCACGTTCCTGCCGTTCCGGATGAGCGGCGCGATCCTCGCGCTCACGAGCCTCGACTTCCTCGGACTCGGCGTGCCGCCGCCGACGCCGAGCCTGGGCGAGTTGCTCGCGCAGGGCAAGGGCAATCTCGATGCGTGGTGGATCTCGCTGTCGACGTTCAGCGTACTGGTCGCGACGCTGCTGTTGCTGACTTTCATGGGCGATGCATTGCGCAACGCGCTCGACACGCGGATCTCCGACTCGGTGCGTGCAGCGGGAGGCCAGCGATGAGCGACACGGCCGTATCGAAGCAGGGCGAGCCGCTGCTGTCGCTCGAGCATCTGCATGTGCGCTTCGGCGACACGGTGGCCGTCGATGACGTGACGCTCGCGATCGGTCGCGGCGAGCGCGTCGCGCTGGTCGGCGAGTCGGGCTCGGGCAAGAGCGTGACCGCGTTGTCGATCCTGCGGCTGCTGCGCGATGCCGACGTGAGCGGCACGATCCGTTTCGCGGGGCACGATCTCGCCGGCAAGAGCGAGCGCCAGATGCGCGGGCTGCGCGGCTCGGATATCGCGATGATCTTCCAGGAGCCGATGACGGCGCTCAATCCGCTATATACGATCGGCGTGCAGATCGGCGAGACGATCGTGCTGCACGACGGCGTGACGGCGGCCGAGGCGCGCAAGCGTGCGATTGCGCTGCTCGCGCGCACGGGCATCGAGGAGCCGGAGAAGCGTGTCGACAGCTACCCGCACCAGTTGTCGGGCGGTCAGCGCCAGCGCGCGATGATCGCGATGGCGCTTGCATGCCGGCCGCGGCTGCTGCTCGCCGACGAGCCGACCACCGCGCTCGACGTAACGATTCGCGCGCAGATCGTCGACCTGCTGCTCGAACTGCAGCGCGAGGAGGCGGAAAGGCGCGGGATGGCGATCCTGCTGATCACGCACGACCTGAATCTCGTGCGGCACTTCGCCGAGCGGGTTGCGGTGATGGAGCACGGCAAGCTGGTCGAAAGCGGGCCGGTCGAGCGGATCTTCGCGGAGCCGGAGCATCCGTACACGCGGCGTTTGCTGAACAGCCGGCCGCAGCGTGCGGTCGCGCCGGTGATGCCGATCGCGCCGGTCGTGCTCGATGCGCGCCACGTCAGTGTTCAGTTCGCGCGCAAGCGGCCGGGCTTTGCCGGCTGGTTCGGCACGATGCCGGTGACGGCGGTCTCGGACGTCTCCGTGTCGGTGCGGCAGGGCGAGACGCTCGGCATCGTCGGCGAATCCGGCTCCGGGAAATCGACGCTCGCGATGGCGCTGCTCGGGCTGCAGCGGACGGCGCACGGCGAGATCGAATTCCAGGGTCGTGCGCTGTCGTCCTATCGCGGTCGCGAGCAGACCGCGCTGCGCTCGAACATGCAGGTTGTCTTTCAGGATCCCTTCAGTTCGCTGTCGCCGCGCCACACGATCGAGCGGATCGTCGGCGAGGGGCTCGAACTGCATCGCCCGGAATTGACGCCCGATGCGCGCCGCGCGAAGTCGCTCGCGGTGCTGCGCGAAGTCGGCCTCGACCGCACGGTGCTGCATCGCTATCCGCACGAGTTCTCGGGCGGGCAACGCCAGCGGATCGCGATCGCGCGCGCGCTCGTGCTGGAGCCGCGCATCCTGATCCTCGACGAGCCGACTTCCGCGCTCGACGTGTCGATCCAGCAGCAGGTGCTGAAACTGCTCGCGAATTTGCAGCAGAAATACAACCTCGGCTATGTATTCATCAGCCATGACCTGGAAGTGATCGGCGCGATGGCGCATCGGGTCGCGGTGATGCAGGGCGGGGCGGTCGTGGAGTCCGGCGACGTTGCCGACATCTTCACGAAACCGTCACATCCTTACACACAAAAGCTGTTGAAAGCGGTCTGGAAAGCGTGATACGCGTCCAATGGTCTGACCATCTCGATTGTATTTTTTAATTTGTTTTGACAAACGATTACGCGCTGGCTAGTATCGACCGAAATTTTCCGCCAATCAGCTGATTTTTAAGCAAATTCCATCGACCAATGCAGCATCGATCCCTGACCCAGGCATGCGCGCGCACCATCGCCGGGCTGTTCATCGGCGCCCTGTTCGCAGCAGCTCCCGGCGCGTTCGCCGACGAAGTCAGCAGTTTTAATCAAAATGTCACGAATTCGACCCAGATCGGGTCGAATTCCTCCCTCCAGCAGACCAGTGCACAGCCGTCGAGCGGCGGCGCGAAGTCGTTCCTGTCCGGCATGGCGGGCAAGGCGGGCGACGTCGTCGTCAGCGCGCTCAACATGATCGGTGTGCGCTATCGCTGGGGCGGCAACTCCCCGGATTCCGGCCTCGATTGCAGCGGCTTCGTGCGCTATGTGTTCCAGGACACGCTCGGCATGTCGCTGCCGCGTCGTGCGGAAGAGATGAGCCGCGTCGGCGAAAAGGTCAGCATGAGCAACCTGAAGCCGGGCGACCTCGTGTTCTTCAACACGATGCGCCGCACGTTCTCGCACGTCGGCATTTATATCGGCGACAACAAGTTCGTGCATTCGCCGTCGACCGGCAGCACCGTTCGCGTCGACGATCTCGACAACGGCTACTGGGAAAAGCGGTTCACCGGCGCGCGCCGGATCGAATCGGAGTTTCCGATGAAGGCCGACGATCTGCGTCAGCGCGTGCGCGCGACGATCGGTGACGATACGGCGAACGGCAACAACTGACGCTCGCCGGCAAACCGCCGGATCAAAAAACCCTGTCACCGAAAGGCGGCAGGGTTTTTTGTTTTGGTGCGCGCGATGCGCGAGTGGCAAGCGGATCGGCAGCCGACGGCGGCCGGAGCCGCTGTCGGCTGCCGCGCGCCGTGTGTCGCGCGCGCTTGGTCGTTCGTGTTACGCGGCCGCGACGCCGCGAGCCGCCGCGAGCTTGCGCTGCAGCTCGGGCATGATGCGCGCGACAGCTTCCTCGCCCGCGAGGATCGCTGCGTTGCGCTGGTTGAAGTCGCTGCCGCCCATCGCCGCGAGGTTCGGGCGGATCACGACATCCGCGTATTTGTCGAGCTCGTAGGTCTTGATCGTCTGCCCCATGATCGTGAAGGTCTGCAGCAGCATCTCGATCGGGTTATTGGTCGCGGCACCGTCCGGGCGCGCCGAGATGTCGACTGCGATCACGAAGTTTGCACCCATCTTGCGCGCGAACGACGCGGGCACGGGACTCACGAGACCGCCGTCGACGTACTCGCGGTTGCCGATCTTCACGGGTTCGAACACTGACGGCACGCTGCATGAGGCGCGCACCGCGAGACCCGTGTTGCCCTGCTGGAACAGGATCGGCTGGCCGCTCTGCAGATCGGTCGCGACGACGCCGAGCGGTCTGGTCATCTTTTCGATCGGCCGGTTGTTGAGCGCCTTGTTCAGAAAGTTCTGCAGCGCGACGCCCTGCAGCAGCCCGCGCGAGCGGAACGGCAGCGCCCAGTCGCTGATCGACGCCTGATCCATGTCGAGCGCGATCTTGTTGATCTGCAACCCGCTCATTCCGGATGCGTACAACGCGCCGACCACCGAGCCCGCACTCGTGCCCGCGACGATGTCGATCGGGATGCCGCGCGCCTCGAGCGCCTTCAGCACGCCGATGTGCGAGAAGCCGCGGGCGGCGCCGCCGCCGAGCGCGATGCCGATCTTCACGGGCTTCTCGTGCGATTGCGCGGCGTTGTCGGGACGGGACTTGTCGCCGAACGACGTGCAGGCGGCGAGGCTGGCGGACGCGCACGCGATCGTGAAGTGGCGGCGCGACAGGCGAGGGGACGACATCGAATGGTTCTCCGGCGGCTTAGCGGCGGGCCGTGCGGCCCGCGGCGGCGATTGGTTCCGAGCGGCCGTGCGGCGGGATCCGTGCGGCCGGCGCGGCGCCGGCTGGCGGCCGCGGCGCGCACATCATAAAGCAAGCGGTGCGCTTGGCGCGATGACCGGCGCGAGTATAATTCCGGCTTCTTTCCCGTTCCGGGCGCGGCCGGCCCCATTGCTGTCCGGGCTGTTGCCGTCGATCCCGCGTCGAATCATTCATGCGCCCCAGGCGTTCGAGTTACCGTTTATGACCCGTCCTGTCCGTACCCGCTTCGCGCCGAGTCCCACCGGCTTCATTCACCTCGGCAACATCCGCTCCGCGCTTTATCCGTGGGCGTTCGCCCGCAAGATGAAGGGCACGTTCGTGCTGCGTATCGAGGATACCGACGTCGAGCGTTCGTCGCAGGAAGCCGTCGATGCGATCCTCGAGGGAATGCAGTGGCTCGGCCTGGATTTCGACGAAGGCCCGATCTACCAGATGCAGCGGATGGACCGCTATCGCGAGGTGCTCGCGCAGATGCTCGAGAAGGGCCTCGCGTACCCGTGCTACATGTCGGCCGAGGAACTCGACGCGCTGCGCGAGCGCCAGCGCGAAGCCGGCCTGAAGCCGCGCTACGACGGCACCTGGCGTCCGGAGCCGGGCAAGGTGCTGCCCGAGCCGCCGGCCGGCGTGAAGCCCGTGCTGCGTTTCCGCAACCCGCTGACCGGCACGGTCGTGTGGGACGACGCGGTGAAGGGCCGTGTCGAGATCTCGAACGAGGAACTCGACGACCTCGTGATCGCGCGTCCGGACGGCACGCCGATTTACAACTTCTGCGTGGTCGTGGACGACATGGACATGAACATCACGCACGTGATCCGTGGCGACGACCACGTGAACAACACGCCGCGCCAGATCAACATCCTGCACGCGCTCGGCGGCGAGCCGCCCGTCTATGCGCACCTGCCGACCGTGCTGAACGAGCAGGGCGAGAAGATGAGCAAGCGGCATGGCGCGATGAGCGTGATGGCGTATCGCGACGCAGGCTTCCTACCGGAGGCCGTCGTCAACTATCTCGCACGTCTGGGCTGGTCGCACGGCGACGCCGAGATCTTTTCGCGCGAGCAGTTCGTCGAATGGTTCGATCTCGAGCATCTCGGCAAGTCGCCCGCGCAGTACGACCACAGCAAGTTGAGCTGGCTGAATGCCCACTACATAAAGGAAGCCGACAACGCGCGCCTCGCCGCGCTGGCGAAGCCGTTCCTCGATGCGCTCGGTATCGGCGATGCGGCCATCGCGACGGGCCCGGCGCTCGACGCCGTTGTCGGCCTGATGAAGGACCGTGCAACGACGGTCAAGGAAATCGCGGAGGGCGCCGCAATGTTCTACCGTGTGCCGGCACCGGAAGCCGATGCGATCTCGCAGCACGTGACCGATGCCGTGCGACCGGCGCTGGCCGATCTCGTCGCCGCGTTGAAGGCGGCCGACTGGACGAAGGAAGCGGTGTCCGCCGCGCTGAAGGCGACGCTCGGCACGCACAAGCTGAAGATGCCGCAGCTCGCGATGCCGGTGCGTCTGCTGGTGGCCGGTACGACGCATACACCGTCGATCGACGCGGTGCTGGTGCTGTTCGGTCGCGACGTCGTCGTGTCGCGCATCGAGGCTGCGCTGGCCTGAGGTTCTGGCATGCGGGAAGCCGTCGGCACGTCACGTCACGTCGCGTCGCGTCGGCTTCGCAAAAATTTCGCTCGAATCGCAAAAAGGGTATTTACAAGTTCGAATTCGGTCCATATAATCTCATTTCTGTTCTGCAAGGGGGTATAGCTCAGCTGGGAGAGCGCTTGCATGGCATGCAAGAGGTCAGCGGTTCGATCCCGCTTACCTCCACCATCAGAACAAAAGATTGATTTGCGAAGCAGTCGTGGCGGTAGTAATAAATGCTTCACAAAATGATTTAAAGCAGTTAAAATTTTGGCCTTCGCTGTTGACGATAAGTGAATAGCGAAAGTCAGACTGATCTGAAAAGATCATGTCCCCTTCGTCTAGAGGCCTAGGACATCACCCTTTCACGGTGAGTACAGGGGTTCGAATCCCCTAGGGGACGCCAGATTCAGCGGCGTTTCGTAGAAGTGTCGCGAGGCTTGCAGGAACGTAACCGACGTCCTGCAGGTAACGGTGCAGAAAGTTGGAGCGGTAGTTCAGTCGGTTAGAATACCGGCCTGTCACGCCGGGGGTCGCGGGTTCGAGTCCCGTCCGCTCCGCC